>DATFVD010000324.1:0-4730 GCA_035260505.1 Terriglobales bacterium | reverse complement strand
TCTCAGCTCTCAGTTACATCGTCAGCGTTCACGTATCGCAAATTTTCCACCCGTCCGTGAACGATCGCACCAGCAGATTTTACTGAAAGCTGATAGCTGACGGCTGAAAGCTGCCCTACGCGGTCTGCGCGCCGCCTCGCGACGCTGGAGGAGGTGCGGGCTTCGGAGGAGCCGGTCTTTCTTTCGCTCCGCCTTCCTTCTTGTTCGGCGCCAGAATCAGGTGCAAGGTGTTGCCTTCCTGCCGTGGCCGAAACTCAACAAGGCCCCGCTGGTCGACATCCTTAATGAGTCGTTCCAGAATCTGGCGGCCCAGGCTTTGCCGCGTCATTTCGCGTCCCCGGAAGAAGATGGTCGCTTTTACCTTGTCTCCTTCGTCGAGGAAGCGCAGCACATGATTCTTTTTGGTTTCGTAGTCGTGATCATCCACGTTGATACGAAACTTTACTTCTTTGACCGTAATGGTCTTTTGCTTTTTCTTAGCTTCGCGCTCGCGCTTTTCGTTCTGGTACAGGAATTTCCCATAATCCATGATGCGGCAAACCGGAGGTTGCGCGGTTGGGGAAATTTCCACCAGATCCAGGTTTCTTTCGCGGGCCATCTTGAGCGCCTCGAAGGGAGGCATCACGCCAATCTGTTCCCCTTCGTCACCGATGACGCGAATTTCGCGCGCCCGGATGCGCTCGTTCATGCGGATAAAACGTTTGTCGATACTGTCCTCCGTCTACTGATATGACAGGAAAGATGCTTAAAAAGTATAGCATGCGGTCGTTCGTGGAGGCGGAGGGATGCCCCGTCTCCTCTGGACGCGACAGGAAGGGCGGCAAGCCGCGTCTCCACGGATGATCAACCACGGATGATCATCCGCCCCGCCCGCAAAAAATAACGGGCATGCGAACACATTCATTTCGCATGCCCGCCACGGCCAGATCTAATGTGATTTTACCGCTATTCTTTTGCTCCAGTGCTCGGGTTCAAGAACAGCCTTCCGCTGTTTCTGAAATTGCTGAAGTTAAACATCTGAGTAATGGAGTTGGCGATCCCATCGAAGGAGCCCTGGCCAATGCGCTGTCCGCCCAGCCAGTTGTCTTCGACGAAGCGGATGATCGAAGTCTGGTCGGTCACGCTGTGGTCCACGAAGTTCTGCCGCGCCCATGGTGAGACAACTAGCAGAGGCTGCCTTGGACCGTATCCGCAACGGCCCAGAGCATGCGTGTTCGCTGGGTTGAGGCCAGGGAGAGCGGTGGCCGCAGTGCCGCAAGCACCAGGTCCGGTCAGAGCGTCGGCCGCGCCAGTCGAAGTATTGACGATCGGCCCGATTTGATGGTCGTACCATCCGTCGGAGTCGTCATACATGATTACCACCGCCGTGCTGTTCCAAGTGGGCAGCTCTTCCAGAAAGTTGATCGTATTTACCAGGAAAGTCTGCTCGTCCAGCGGGTCGGAGTATCCGGCGTGGCCGTCCTGATAGCCGGATGCCTTCAAGAAACTCACTGCCGGCAGATTGCCGGTAACAGCCGCGCTGAAGAAATCGTTCAGGTCGTATTGGTGGTTGGCGGGACCGGCATTTCCGATTTCGGCAATCGACGCCGGCCGCGTGTGCGACGGATTGGAAGTTGACGTGTGATAGTTGAAGAACGAGTGATGCGGAATGTAGTCTTTGGTGGCGACGCCATTGATCGCATTGGAGCTGCGCTTACAACCGGTCGTGCCGTTTGCATTCACGATGGTCAGGTCGAAGCCGCCCATGAACGATCCCCAGGTTACGCCCGCGGCGCCCAACAGATCGCCGATGTTCTTGCTTCCCATGGTCACCTGGTTGCGGGTGGGGTTGGAGCAAACGTCGCCGATAGGATCGGGATCGCCAGTCACGGTCAGCGAACCGTCGGTGCCGCCAATCACTTCATCGCCCGTCCCGTTCAGGGTCGCGGTCACACCATTCGTCTGTCCTGAAACCAGATTCATCAGTCCCGGGGTCGAGGGCCCGAAGGTGGTGCTGAAGGAATTGTCACTCATCGCAAAGTACTGGGCGTAATTCCACAGACCAGTGACCGTATTGCCGTCGAAGTAGCCCATGACTTCATTGCCGCCCGAGCTCGCGTCCAACGGGAATAAATCCATCAGGCCGGCATCGAACGCCCGTTGTTCCGCGGTGTAATCGTGGTTCTGGTCAGGCGTAACTGCTTGCGAGCGATCGAGGCGGAACGGGTTGGAGGCACCCGCGCCGTTCGCAGGGTTCAGGTTTGGATTGTTGTTGAGCAGAGTGTTGGTCAGTCCATTGATCGTTGGTGTGTTCGCCGCCGCTTTGAACTTCGGTTCCCCAGTCGGATTCAGCGCCTTCGGATAGGTTCCGAAGTAGTGATCGAAAGAAACGTTCTCCTGGAAAATCACCACCAAGTGTTGGATCGGTGTCGCCGTGGCGCTGGCTGCTTGTTTGGTTGCCGGTTTGGCGGAAGAAGCGAAAGCGGGGGTAACGCTCGGTCCCATGGCTATGGTCATCATCAGTAATGACGCTATCACCTGCTTGAGATTGGGGGAGGGTTGCTGCTGTTCAAACATACTGAGTTCTCCGTTTCTTCGAAATTGCCCAGCGCAAGCCGTTGGCCCGCGGCGTGGCGAGAAACTGCAAGAACATTAGGTTGGTGATATTTCTGCACGGTAACTGCAGTATTAAGGAAAGGTAAAATCGGAACTTGCGCCGGCCGATCGGTCTATCGCCCGCCTGTGACGTCCAGGATCGCGCCAGTTACGTACGACGCTTCGTTCGACAGAAGCCATAAAATTGCCGTTGCCACCTCTTCCGGTTGCCCGCCGCGCTGCATGGGCACGGAGGTCTTGACGCGTTCGACTCGTTTCGGCTCTCCGGCTTTGGCGTGCAAATCGGTGTAGATGAACCCAGGCCGAACCGCGTTGATGCGAATGCCTTCTTCGGCGACTTCCTTCGCCAAACCGATGGTGAGTGTGTCGATGGCGCCTTTACTGGCGGCATAGTCGATGTACTCGCCAGGCGAACCCACGCGCGCCGCACCCGAGGAGACATTGACGATTGCTCCTCCCTTGCCGCCGTAGCGAGTCGACATTCGCCGCACGGCTTCGCGGCTACACAGGAAAGCTCCCACCACGTTGGTCGCGAAGATGCGACCGACGCGCGCGGCGTCCATGGCATCGAGCCGAGCTTGGCGCTCGATGGTTGCGGCGTTATTGACGAGGGCGGAGATTTGCCCCAATTCCCGGTCAACCGTTTCGAAGAGGCGCACCACGTCGGGTTCCGAACTGATGTCGGCCTGCACGGCCATGGCGCGCCCCTTCTCTTGCTGAATGGCGCGCACGACCTCGGCAGCTTTCTCGCGCTCTCGCAGGTAGTTGACGCAGACTGCGAAGCCTCGCCGGGCGGCGAGAATGGCGGTGGCTGCACCGATCCCACTGCTGGCGCCCGTCACGATCAGAACGGGCGAGCGATCGGAATTTGACTTGTCGGGAGTCGGCTTTTCTGCTTTCACGTCGCGCCGAGCGGCCATTAGGCCACAGCGACTTTCGAAGTCCGCAACCGCCGGTACAGCCGCAGATAGTCGTCTACCATGCGTCGCGCGGTGAAGCGCTCGCGCGCCCGATTGTAGGCGCGCGTCCCGTAGAGGCGGGTGAGTTCGCGGTCTTCGTCCAGTTGGCTGAGCACTTCGCTCAGGCTCTCAGCATTGTCGCGTTCGAAGTACAAGGCGGCGTCGCCCCAGAGTTCGCGATACACTTCGGTGTCGTTTGCCACCAGCGCGCAGCGTGAGAAAGCGGCCTCGATCGATGCCAATCCTGTGGGTTCATAGCGCGAAGTCGCCGCGAAAATCGTTGACTTGCTGTAGAGCGAGCGCAGTTGCGATTCAGTCTGCGCTCCCTTCACCGAAATTTCGTGTTCGCCGGTGGAGACGCGCACGTCGGCGCGGATCGGCACCGGTGGCGCGGGAATCGGGTTATCCGCGCCAACGATGCACACTGGCAACCCATGCGTGTGCTGGGTCAGCAATGCGACCTGCTTTCCCGAATCCCACAGGCGGCCGATTGCCAGCACCGATTCTTCCTTAGTTACAAACGGATTGAAATAGATCGGATTGCGTCCCGGTGGAATGATGTTTCCATCGAAATCGTCGCCGTAGGCAACCCGCAGCATCTCTTCCATCCAGCGCGAAGTCGATACGACAGCTTCCGCCCGCTTCAAGCCCTCGACCATCGTCTCGCGGTACCACTTAATCCATGGCGAAGCAGCCGGTTCGTGTCCGTGGATCGCCAACCACCAGGTGATCACGTCGCCGTGCGCCACCACCAGTCGCGGCGTCGCCACCGGCAGCGCTCCAAAACTCAACTGATTCAAATGCAGAAAATCAGGACGCGTGTCGCGAACGATCGCGCACAGATAATCCTGTGCCGCGTGGAAGTCCTGCTCGCCTTCCTGCATCCAGTCGAGGCGAAACGCGGTGGGATGATATTCGAGGCCGTGCAGCCCGTCCATCCATGCGGTCTGATGAGGAAGTGGGATCTCTCCAAAGCTGACGAGGGTGACTTGCGCTCCGTGGGTCACCAGACCCGAAACCAGTTCGCGCGCGTAAGTCCACACTCCGCTGAAGGTATCAGCCGTCACCAATACACGCACAGAACCCCCGAGATTCGAGGGCTGGAAGCTGCCCTCGGCCTGCTTGCCTCCAGTTTAGGGTCGAAAGCCGTGCCTAGGGAAGAGTTTTCTTGCGACC
>DATFVD010000323.1:0-4462 GCA_035260505.1 Terriglobales bacterium | reverse complement strand
GCGATTTCCTTGAGCGTCTCGAACACGCCGACGCCCTGGAAGGCCACAGCCTCCACCACCGACTCGTTTTTCTTGCGCAGTTCCTTCGAGAGAGCGTCCACTGGCAGCACATTTGGCAGGTCGCGCTTGTTCAGTTGCAGGACGTAGGGAATCTTGTTGAAGTCATAGCCGTGTTCTTTCAGGTTCGCCATCAGGTTATCAAGCGCCTCGACATTAGCGTCCATGCGCTCCTGTTGGGAGTCGGCAACGAACACGATGCCGTCCACGCCGCGCAGAATCAGCTTGCGGCTGGCGTCATAAAAGACCTGTCCTGGGACGGTGTACAGGTGAATGCGCGTCTTGAAACCCCGCACCGTACCCAGATCGAGCGGCAGGAAATCGAAGAACAGGGTTCGATCGGTCTCGGTGGCGAGCGAGATCATCTTGCCCTTTTGCTGTTCGGCTGTTTTCTGGAAGATGAATTGCAGATTCGTCGTCTTGCCGCCCAATCCGGCGCCGTAGTAGACGATTTTGCAATTGATCTCGCGTGCTGCGAAGTTGATGAAACTCAAAAGGTTTCCTCAGAAACTGCTGCGAAAAAGACCTCGCGAACGACTCCCTCAACGCGCGAGCCTCTCTCTACAAATCCACCTGACTACAGTATCGGTTACTGCTGGTTTTTATACCACACCGGAAGGCTCTGGCGCTGGTTACCCACGTTACTAAACCACCACGGGCTCAAATGCTTAGCGGCTCCGCCCGCTATCGCGCCGTCGGAAGAGGATAATATCCGTGCTTTGCGTATACCTTCACGTCGGGACGCCGCACCTGTACTTCGATCTCGCGGTAGCCCCCGATGCCCGACTTAGGCGAATACCCCAGAGTGTACTGGTTGCGCGCGTCTCCGATTGCCCGGGCGTAAGCGCGCTCGATGTCGGCCTGCGCCAACTCGGCGTACATCGTGCCACCCCCAGTGGCGTTGACGTATTTCGGCAGAATGTTGCTATAGCCCATCAAAGCGCCGGTCTTCGGCAGGTGAATCCGCTGCAACCGGTCGTATATAGGGATGGCGGCGCCTTCGACTCCAACCGCATACACGGCGATGTTTTGCGTCAGTAGTACTTTCAAGGTGTCAGCGTAGCTGGCGGTTGAGCCCTGCTCCCGTCCGTCGCTGATGACAAAGATGATTTTACGCCGCGTCCGGTCGCGCTTCGAAAGATCGCGCGCCGCCAACAGGATCGCATCATTCATTACGCGCGCGACCTTCGGCGGCGTCGAAACCGGCTGTACGGGGATATCCAGTGGATGGCCGTTGATGTACGGTCCCTGCGGCCCGAGCGGGCCGCTTGTCACCGGAGGTCCGTTGTTTGCTCCGCTGTATCCCTTGACCTGGTTCAGAGTTGCGGTCAACTGTTTGCCTACGGCGGTGAAGTCTGCAACCCGGCCCACCGTACTGCTGTAGGTGTAGATCCCAACTTCATCGAACTGGCTGAACGCTCCCTGCAACGCCGAGAGTGTTTCCTGCACCTTTTTCAGGCCCACATCCGGCATTCCAGTATCAAAGATCACGGCGGCCGACAGCGGAAACGGGTCGCTGGTAAAAAACTTCAAGGTCTGCTTCTGGCCGCTTTCCAGAACTGAAAAATCTTTGGGAAGCAAGCCACCGACCAACCGTCCCTGGCTGTCGGTTACGGTGACGGGAACCAGCACCAGGTTTGTGGTTACCGTGATCTTGTAGAGATCATCCCCGGTTTCTGAATCCCGCGGAACGCTGCCTGCGGGTATCGTCCTGACCGGTGGCATCGGCGGCGGGGCTGGCTTCTGATCCGCCTTTTCGCCTACTTTTTCACTCGCCGAATCCGGAGCGCTACGGGGCATCTCCTTCGAACCGGTGGTCACCCCCGCGCCGGATGCATCGGCTGGCGGCACATCCGGCAGGGTCTCCTCCTCCGCCCCAGGACGGGGGCTGGGTGTCGCGGGCGGCGGTATCGGGCGCGTGGCCGACGGAGCGTCCGGGATGTCCTCAGGCTTCTGCTGCGCCGCCAGGGCGCCCGCCAGTAATAATGTCAGCCCCAGAATCAGTACTGCGCTGGTTTTCGTGGCCATCCCCGGAATCCTCTTTCTTTTTCTTTGTTCTTTCTTTCTCTAACTGTTTTTTCATCAATTCAGATGCCTAACCGCGTCGCTTTGGTGCATCTAACCGTTACAGTCTTTACAGGATAGACTAGCAAAATCTCGGGATAAAAACGCTAATGCCTGAATTACCTTGCAAACCGCACGTGGCGATGGGTTTCTCCGCTCTGGCCACATCTGCCATGGGAACGCTTGCGCTGGGGACGCTTGCTCTGATGGCGACCCTGTCGCTTCCCGCAGCCGCGCAGAATGCGCCGCTTCCACCACCTCCGACACCCCCAGCCACATCTTCGACCGGTCCGACGTCCAATACCAATGCCGCTCCCCATCCCCGTTCCAGTTCGGACGACCAGTCGCAGGACCAGTCGGTCGAGACGCTGAAGATCAACGTCGAAGTCGTCCAGTTGTTTTTCAATGCTAAGGACAAACATGGAGCGCTGATTCCTAATCTTACCAAGGACAACTTCGACCTGTTCGAAGACGGCCAACAGCAGACCATCAAGTATTTCAAGGCCGAATCCGATCTCCCGCTGACCCTCGGCATCCTCATCGATACCAGCTATAGCCAGCATTTGGTTCTCGATATGGAGAAATCTGTTGGGGGTTCGTTCCTCGAAAGTACGCTGCGCGCCAAAGACGAGGCCTTCGTAATCAGCTTCGACGTCGACATCAACCTTATGCAGGATTTCACCAGTTCGGTTAGCCGGCTCAAACGTGCACTCAACGAGGCCAAGATCAATAACGGCGGAGTCAGTTGTTCTGGAGGTCCGATTGGCCCGCAAGGCCCAATTCCGTGTCCTTCGACCGGTCCACGGGGCACCACGCTCTATGACGCCGTTTATCTCGCTTCGCACGACGAGTTCGCCCACGAAGTCGGGCGGAAGGCGATGATCCTGTTGACCGATGGAGAAGACCAAGGCAGCCGCCTCAAAATCAGCGACGCCATCGAAGCCGCCCAGAAAGCCGATGCGATCTGCTACGTGTTGCTCATCGCCGACCGCGGCTTTGCTTACGGCTTCGGTGGTTACACGGGAGTCTCAGACATGAAAAAGCTCACCCAGGAAACCGGAGGCCGCGTGATCGAAGTCGGCAACAAGATCGAAAAGCTCCGCCAGGCCTTCGACCAGATTTCCCAGGAACTCCGGAGCCAGTACAACGCTGGTTATGTCCCCACCAACACCACGCGCGACGGCTCTTTCCGGAGAGTCGAAATCAAGCCCAAGAAGGGTGACTACAAGATTCAGGCCCGCAGCGGTTACTACGCCACACCGCGGCACGAAGACTAGGGCTGGTGCGGGGACGGGCGTCCCGCCCGTCCAAGCCGGGCGCGCCCGGCAGCGCCCTCAGACCAGAGGAAAATTTCTGCAGCGTTTCTGCAACATCGTGTCCTGGTACTGGCCTGTGGGAAAACCCAAACGTCGGGTTGCGTTACACGGCTCTTAGGGGTATAGTTAGCGCCGCACTTTTTACTCTTCTTACTTTTTTCCCTCACGTGTCACTCCCGAGCCATCACTCTCAACCAACACCCACGAATAACTTATACGGAGGAACATCAAATGCACCCTACGCGTAGTCTCACGTTGTGTTGTCTTGCTTTGGTCGTGTTTATCGCCCTTAGCGGATATTCCTTTGCAAGTGTAGTCGCCGTCGGCAACCCCTCCTGCCAGCCGTCTCTTGTCCACTTCGCAACCATTCAATTGGCGGTAAATTCTGTCCCCGCCGGAAGCACGATCAAGGTTTGCCCCGGCAACTACCCCGAGCAGGTGTCGATAATAAGCAAGAACCTGACGCTTATCGGCGTTGCGTTTGGTACGTCTGATGCTGCTGTGGTGGCAGTGCCTGCTGGCGGCCTCGTTACCAATGGCGTCACGGACATTTCTAGCTTTCCAACTGCCGCGCAGATTTTTGTCCAAAATGCGGCGGTCACTATTTCCCATCTCACCGTGGATGGCGCCAACGACGGAATGACGGATTGCTCGGTTGACCCGATAGGAATCTACTACCAGAACGCTTCCGGCGCGATAACCGCCAATGCCGTCCGAAATGTGCTTTTACCTGCAGGTCTTCAGGGTTGCCAAGATGGCTTAGCGATCAACGTGGAAAGTAACACCGGCGCCCTGGCAGTCACGATCTCAAATAATTCCGTGCGGAACTACGACAAGAATGGAATTACTGCGAGCGGGCCCGGCAATGGCAGCCCGGGACCAAACGTCACGGTCACCGGGAACACCATTATCGGTCTCGGGGCCACTACGGTTACTGCCCAGAACGGCATTCAGATAAGTTATGGCGCGACGGGCAAGGTCCAATCGAACTATGTAGCTGACGACATCTATATAAACCCCCCGAA
>DATFVD010000322.1:0-7969 GCA_035260505.1 Terriglobales bacterium | reverse complement strand
TTCGACATTAGTCGGTGTGTGCGCCGCCAACGGCTCCCATTCCCATTACGTCGCGAAGAAGTTCGGATTTCACCACAGTGCCACCGATGAAGACAGCCTGATCAGAGATGCGGCGATCAACACTGTCGTAGTCGCCACCCGTCATCATTTGCATTCAAGACAGGTGGTGGCGGCGCTGAAGTCCTGTAAGCACGTCTTCTGCGAAAAGCCGTTGTGCCTGAATGAAGAGGAGTTGCGCGAAATCGTGCGCGTATACGAGGACCAGCAATCGGGTGGCAAGCCGCTTCTCATGGTCGGTTTCAACCGCAGGTTCGCTCCTCTCGCGCTTCGGCTCAAGAGCTTTCTTCGCAGGATTCATGAGCCGCTGGCCTTGCATTACCGCGTGAATGCCGGCTTCATCCCTGCCGATCACTGGCTGAATGATCCGCAACAAGGTGGTGGCCGCGTCATCGGGGAAGTCTGCCATTTTGTGGACTTCCTGACTTTCCTGGTGGGCGCTGCCCCAGTTGAGGTCGAAGCCCGCAGCCTGGCCAACCCTGGCAAATACAGCAACGATAACGTGATCTGTTCGCTTCGCTTTGCGGACGGGTCGCAAGGCACGATCAGCTATTTGGCCAATGGGGACAAATCGTATTCGAAAGAACGGATCGAAGTCTTCGGTGGTGGAGCGGTGGCCGTGCTTGAGGACTTTCGCCGGCTGGAACTCGTTGGCCGGGGACGGAAACAAGTGTTTCGATCGCTGTTCGTTCAGGACAAAGGTCATCGTGGCGAATGGGAAGCTTTTGTTGCCGCCCTTCGTGCTGGAGGAGACTCCCCCATCCCGCTCGCGGAGATTGTGACTACGATGCTCGCCACATTTGCCCTGGAGGAGTCGCGTTCTTCAGGCCAGGCCATTTCAGTCGGCGGACTTCAGAGTCCTAGTTAAAAGTCATAGTTAAACGTCAATAGTTAAAGCCCGTGAAGATTCTCTACGTTTCGCAATACTTTCCCCCGGAGATGGGAGCGCCGGCGGCGCGCGCCGCTGAGTTGTCCCATAACTGGGCACGGATGGGGCACGATGTGACTGTCCTCACTGGATTTCCCAACCATCCGACCGGCGTCGTGCCCGAGGATTGGCGCTCGCGGCTGCGCCGGCTTCGCTATACGGAAACCGTCGATGGGGTGCGCGTCGTCCGCACGTGGCTGTGGCCGCTGCCGAACCGAAAAGCACATGAGAGGATCCGTAACTACGCTTCGTTCTGTGTCTCGGCGGGGATCAGCGGGTTGGCTCTGCATAGCCCGGATGCAATCATCGCCACGTCTCCGCAATTGCTGGTCGCGCTTTCGGGATGGTGGCTGGCGTGGTGGAAGCGTGTCCCCTTCGTCTTCGAAGTGCGTGATCTTTGGCCGGAGTCGCTCGCGGCCGTTGGCGCGGGTAACGAAGGCAGCTTGCTCCATCGCACGCTGGGCGCAATCGCCGGATTTCTTTATCGTCGCGCCGACCGCATCGTTGTCGTGGCGCCGGCCTTCAAGGACCACCTGATCCGGTACTGGAACGTTCCCGCCGCAAAGATTTCGGTTGTCGAAAATGGAGTGGAAACCGATCTTTTCCGGCTCGATCCGGCAGCAATGGAAGTGCGAAAGCAAATGAAGCTCGAAGATCGTTTTCTGGTTTGCTACATCGGCACGATGGGCAATGCGCATGGACTGGAGACGTTGATTACCGCGGCCGAAGAGCTACAGACGGCGCTGCCAAGTGCGATGTTTTTACTGATTGGGGAAGGGGCAGAGAAGGAACGCATGATAGAGCTTGCCGCCGCGCGCGGACTGACCAATATTCAGTTCCTTGGGCAGCAGCCGCGGGAACGGATTCCAGCCTATGTCTCGGCTGCCGATGTCTGCCTCGTGATGTTGAAAAAAACTGAGCTGTTCAAGACTGTGATTCCTACCAAACTCCTCGAATACATGGCCTGCGAGCGTCCGGTGATTGTCGCTGTTGACGGGCAGGCTCGCCAGATTGTCGAAGAAGCCGGGGCTGGCGTCTTTGTGGAACCCGAGAACAGTAAGGCTTTGGTGAAAGCGATCCTCGACTTGGCGGTGGACGCCGAGAACAGACGACAAATGGGGGCCCGGGGGCGGCAATACATTATCAACAAATTTTCCCGCGAAAAAACGGCGCGCCACTACATCACCGTGCTTGAAGGTCTTGGAGTGTAGCAGGAGACTTTCTGTTCGCGAAAATGTGAGCGCCTGCCCTAAGGGCGAACCGCAACGACTGCCAAAGTGGTGGACATGGAGAGCGCCGCTTCCGCACCGCGATATGCCGCCGTCTTGGCTGCGCTCCCGGGGATGAACAAGACGTCGCCATTGACCAGCGCCATATCCGGCGCCTTGGCATAAAGTATCTTTTTGAGGTTGACGGGTATTTCCTGAATTCCAGTCGGCGTCTGGCGCAGGATCTTGGTTCTGTTCAAAGCAGAAGTGCGGTTACCGCCGCCGGCCAGTGCCAGAGCCTTGAGCACGCTGAGGCCATTGTCCTCGATCCGAAAGCCGCTGGGACGGGCCACATCGCCGACAACGTATACAATCCCGGCGCGCGAAACAATGATCGTGTCCCCGGGAAGAATATCTACATTGTCCTTAGTATCTTCCGTCAGGTTCGCCGATAGCTGAAGTTCAACTTTCTGCTCGGGATCTCCGCGCCGCTCGATCGTCACGTTGCGTCCCGCCTTGTCGGTTAATCCTCCCGCCGTCGAAATCAGGTCGAAAAGTCGGCGGTCACCAACCGCAGGATAGGCACCGGGTCGAGTGACCTCGCCCACCAAGGTTATTGCTTGCGAGGAGGATTCGCTCACGAAAATGGAAACGTGCGGGCCGCGGACAAAGCCTCCATCCTGCAGCCGCTTTTGGATCAACTCCTGCGCTTCATCGGTCGTGAGGGAGGCAAGGTGAACATAGTCAATCAGGGGAAGATAGACGTCTCCGGAGCCACTGATGCGCGCCTTGGTCGATAGATCAGGCACTCCGAACACGCTGATCTCGATCAGATCACCGACGCCCAGCTTCACATTGGAATTGGCAAGCAGACGAGACGATTGGGGCGAAACGGTTTCGTTGGCGGTCGCGGGCTGCGACCCCCCCTCCCCGGCCGGAGTCTGGGCCACAAGGTGGAAGCTGCACGAACCAACGAGAAACACGTACAAGCTTCGCAAAAGGAAGCAGTGATTCCGCCTGAACATACCAAGACTCCTGGATTCCCGCGTGGGTCGAGTTTAACACACGGAAAATCGGCGCTGAAGGCTCTGTTTCACATCCCGAGGACCATCGATAATTAATAGGAAATGTGCCCGAAGCAGTTGATCACCGACTCCCCGAGTTGTATAGTTCCGACAAACAACCATTCATCCCACGCGCGCAACTAAGGGAAACTCTGTCTGAACGATTGATGATATCGCCTGGAGTTGCCGAGCAGTGCGCATGGGCTGAGATGCGGGACGTTTCGGCCGGAAGGGAACACTGACAGTGACGCTTCTGTTCTTTGGGTTATTCGCGTTCTCGCTGGTTTTGTCGTTTGTGGCTACGCGTGAAGTGCGAGACATAGCAACCCGCAGAGGCTGGGTTTCCGCGCCGCGAGGCGGACGGCATGTCCACGAGGCCCCGCTCCCCCGGTTGGGAGGCGCAGCGATTTTCCTGGCGTTCTCGATCAGCTTGCTCGTGTGGTTGGGACTCTCGCTCATATTTCCGCGCCTGCGCGATGGACTCGCTCCCAGCACACTTCTCCATATTTATGTTCCGGCTTGCCTGATTTTCTGTCTCGGAATCTACGATGATCTCCGCGGTGCGGGACCTTATGTGAAGGTTGCCGTACAGGCGATCGCCGCAGCGATGCTCTTCGCCGGCGGAATGCGCGTGCTGGATTTGCCGCTGATCTTCGGTTCCCACGCATTTCCCTGGTTCGTCGGATTTCCGCTCACCGTGTTGTGGGTGGTTGCGGTGACCAATGCCTTCAATCTCATCGATGGCCTGGATGGTTTGGCAGCCGGGTCGGCCTTGTTTTCGACGATGGTGTTTTTTGTTGTCTCGCTGGTCGATCATTCATGGCTGGGCTCCCTGATGAGCGTGACCCTCGCCGGTGCCATCCTGGGATTCCTTCGTTTCAACTTCAATCCCGCCACAATTTTTCTGGGGGACTCAGGCAGCCTGTTTATCGGCTTCATGCTCAGCGCGCTGGCTCTGGCGGGAGCGCAGAAAGCTCCGACGTTCGTCGCCGTCGCCATCCCGGTGGTCTCGTTCGGATTGCCGATTCTTGAAACGCTGCTGTCGATCCTGCGACGGCTGATCAGTGGGCGCCCGATCTTTACTGCCGACCGCGAACACATCCATCACAAGTTACTGCAGTTGGGTTTCTCGCAGCGCCAGGTTGTGATCGTTCTCTACGCCGTGTCCGCGGTGTTTGCGATGCTCAGCCTGTTCCTACTTTGGCCGACGGGCAGCACGATGGGACTGGTGCTGGCGGTCGTGGGGACGGGGATCTGGCTGGGAGTCCAGCATTTGAATTACCTCGAGTTCGGCGAACTGCGGCGAGTGGCGCAGCGCACCATTGACCAGCGGCAGATCGTGATCAACAACCTTTCCGTGCGCCGCGCGGTCCAGGAACTCAAAGTGTCGGGCGATTTCAATCAGGTGCGCAGCGTTCTGGTCGCTGCCTTCCAGAGCAATGATTTCGATGCATTCGAATTACATCTCAAGTCGCTGGCCGGTGATCTGGCAGCGCCCGCTGAAGTCCACCGCCCCTTTCACTGGAGCAAGTTTCCTCACTTGGCGGCAATTTCCGCCCAGCCTTCGTGGAAGCTGACGCTGGACCTGGTGACAACATCGAACCAGCGACGCGGCTCACTCGTCGTGTACCGCATGTACAGCCCTCGTGATCTTCAACTGGATGTCAACCTTCTAACTTCCGAATTCCCCGCAGCCCTCGCCGACTCTCTTGATCGAGTGCTGACCATGCCCCCGGTTCTCGTGCCAGTTGCCGCACAAGGCGATGTCCCGTTTCTGGCCGCAAATCTCTAACGGCTTTTTGAAAAACTTCAGGGATTCCTCAACTATTCCAGCAGTTGTCTCCTCGGTTGATCTTCCTCCATTCCTTCGGACTCCTGAGTTAATATGGAGTAACTATGGATCGGAGCATTCAACGATTGCCGGATCCAGTTGCAGGGGCTCCCAATGGAGAGCGCCGCCGCCTTGTTCGTCAAGAACTCCACACTCCGATTTACGCCAGTTTCAACGGATCGCAAACCGGCTTGGTCGTGGACCTCAGCGAATTGCTCGATGTGCATGAAGATGGCTTCGCCGTCCAAACCAGTGAACGACTCGAAATCAACCGCGCTGTAAGCCTTTGTCTCGACCTTCCTGAAACCAAAAGTTTCATTCATGGCAGTGCGCAGGTGATATGGAGCGATGACGCCGGCCGCGGAGGTATCCGGTTTTCCGGTCTTCCTGAGAGTTCTCGTCAAGTCCTCAAAGAATGGCTCTTTGCCAACCTGCTGATCGCCGGCTCCAACCATGCTGCTCGCACTGAGCAACTCGCGCGGCGCGAAGCCGAGCAGGAGAAATCACCCGAGACGTCGGCTGCAATTCTGGCGGCGATTATTAAAGCCAGCAATGTCGTCCCCATCTCCGATGAAAGCGAAACACTCTCTTCGGTGGAAGCGATTCGACGCGAGGTCCGCGAGACCGGCGGCGATGTCGACTCAGTTTTGCACCTAATAACCGAACGGGCATTGAGTCTAACGGGAGCGAGTGGCGCGGCCCTGGCGTTTCTCACGGGTGACAGGATGATCTGCCGGGCGCGAGCCGGCGAACCAGCTCCGCCGCTCGGAGCTCCCGTCGACGCAAAACAGGGCCTGTCTGGAGAATGCATTCGTAGCGGCCTGCTCGTCTCGTGCGAGGATACGGCAAACGATCCCCGTGTCGATCCCGAAATCTGTAGCGCATTGGGCATAGGTTCGCTCATGGCGGCTCCCATCGCGTCCGATTTTCGCGTGGTCGGCCTGCTGGAGATTTTCTCTCCACATCCGCGGAGTTTCACGAAGGCCCACGAGGCGGTTTTGGACCGGCTCGTCGAAATGATTCCGAAGATCCACACTGAGAAGATCCACCCGGAAAAGACCCGTCCTCAAGAGGCCGAGCCGGAAGACGTCTCCGACGTGTCGCAGCCTTCCGTTTCGGAATTGGGTTCGATCCCTGCCACTCGCTACGCGTTCGAGGAACCAACGCATGAAGTCGGCGAGCAAGTCTCGCAGCAAGTTCCAGAGCAGATGCCCGAACCTGCGCCGGCATCTCCATCTCGTTTGCTCCATCTCGGACTGCTAGGGCTGGTCATCGTCGTGGTGGCTATGGTCCTGGGCTATTTAGTCGGGCCCATGATCGAAAAGCGCATCTCGCCCGAAGCGTCATCGCAAGGATCATTGTTCAAGGAGGTCAAGGCGGCCGGGCCGGCGTCGACACTTGCAGGGCATAGCTCGGCCGATCGACGCTCGCCCGATCAACGCGCGAAGTCTCTGCCAGCGTTGCGAAATCTCGCCCTTCAGGGAGATGCGGACGCTCAATGGCAGATGGGCGTGCGCTGCCATAACGGAGAGGACGTTCCGCGGGATGACGTGCAGGCCATGCAATGGTTCCTGCGCGCCGCCGAACAAGGGCACGTTACCGCACAGGCGACGCTCGGCGCTTACTATTGGGCGGGACGCGGAGTTCCTCAAGATCTCTCCCAAGCCTACTTTTGGTCTGCGATCGCCCTGGCCCAGGGTGACGAGAACAGCAAATCGCGACTCGAAGGGCTGACCTCCCAAATGACCCGGGCGCAGGTCTCCGCCGCCCGCCAGCAGGCAGAAGTCTGGATCCATCAGCACAGCGTGGCGCAGCCAAACGCCAAGAACTGAAGCCAAGTTTGCTCCTATGTCTCCCGTGCTCCCTGTGGTAAAGAACTTGCGTGTAGCCGCAGCCTCAAACCGCCGTAAAATAGAGATGTGGCCACGTTGCGCGATGTTCTAACTTCGGACCAGCGCGTCCGCGAAGGCGACCCTGCCCTTTGGGAAAAGCTGGATCGCAATCGAGTGCGCTGCTACGCCTGCGGCCACTGCTGTCCCATTCCCGAGGGACAACCTGGTGTTTGCAAGGTTCGCTTCAACCACGGTGGAACTCTCTATGTCCCATGGGGATATGTTGCGGGAGTGCAGTGCGATCCGATTGAGAAGAAGCCGTTCTTCCACGCTCATCCTGGAGCCCTAGCCTACAGTTTCGGAATGCTGGGCTGCGATCTCCACTGCTCGTATTGCCAGAACTGGGTTACTTCGCAGGCGCTGCGCGACCCGAATGCCGTCTCGCCGCCGCTCGAGGCCGATCCGGACCTGCTGGTCAAAGACGCGCTTGCCCAGGGCGCAAAAGTTGTGGTCAGCACCTATAACGAGCCGCTGATCACCAGCGAGTGGGCGGTTGCGGTTTTCCGCCAAGCCCGAAAGGCGGGTCTGCTGACAGCGTTTGTTTCGAACGGCAACGGGACGCCGCAGGTCCTGGAGTATCTCCATCCGTGGATCGATCTCTACAAAGTGGACCTCAAGAGCTTCGACGATCGCCACTATCACGAGCTCGGCGGACGCCTGCAGCCGATCCTCGACACCATCCGCGGTTTGCACAAGATGGGTTTGTGGCTGGAGATCGTAACCTTGCTCATTCCCGGCTTCAACGACGGCGACGACGAACTGCGGAACCTGACCTCCTTTCTGAGCGATGTGTCGCCCGATATCCCCTGGCACGTCACTGCGTTTCACCAGGACTACAAAATGGTTTCGCCCGCCGATACGCGTCCCCAGGATCTGCTGCGCGCCGCTGCCATCGGCCGTGATGCTGGATTGCGCTACATCTATGCCGGCAACCTTCCCGGGCGGGTGGAGGATCTGGAGGATACCCATTGTCATCGGTGTGGCGAAAT
>DATFVD010000321.1:0-3916 GCA_035260505.1 Terriglobales bacterium | reverse complement strand
TGTTGCCACTCGACCGGAGTTTAATTGCGTCTCCTGCGCCCTTGGTGAAGGCCGGCCATCGCCGTTGTTCGTGGCGGATCGCCGGATGCTCTCACGTGCGCTCGACGCCTGAGCACGAAGTATCCACTTGTGCTCAGAACGCCTATGAAACTCTAAGGGATAAGTAGTCATGTCGGGCTCGTTTTCACGATCATTTTCGAAGGTTGAACGCTCTCTGGTTCTTCGCCCAGCGCAAGTGCCCAATACATTTCCCCGAGTTTCCGGTATCGACGGCTCTCCCGCAGCGATTTTGTAAGAATTGTCAGACGAGCGTACTCTTTCGCCTTGGCGCGATAAACTTCCATTTGCGGCTTCACGGCAGACACTCCGCGTACAGCTTGGCTGAGGTCACCACGTCAATTCTTTCCGGACTACGCCATCGCTATGTGCGGATATTATTTTCGGGAAGGACAACGTGCTGGAAGCCTGGGAGACCGCCAACTGAGGCGGGCCTTACAGAGCCCTGGCTTCTGGCGGATTGTCGTTGCCGCCGAAAATGTGCTCGCTGTGCAGCGCAGCTTGCGTCCATGTGCGTGCAAGCTCGATACAGGCTTGCCTCTCTTTTTCGGTTTTGGATTGGAAAGCCCAACGTATCGCTTCGTCGGCATATTGCCGGAACGGATCAACCTTTGACATTGGCAGCCTCCTGATTATGAGACTCCTTGTCTCGTCACCTCCATTGCTGCGTAGTGTGTGCCAATCGATGGCGGCAGTCTGTTCAAAATTGAACACTCGAACTGGCAACTGACGGAAATCCCCTGCCTTCTTCAAACTGACCCACTACCCCGTTACGAGGAATACCGGCCTCTTTTGACCCCAGTGGCTCCTCACGGCGATAGACCTGTCCCGGCTATCGGCCGCGACCGCTGTCTCGCCCGGCCTCGCCGGGGCACCATGGGATGGTTTGCGTATCGCGCAGGAGAACGAGAGTAGGGCGGCTGAGTGCTTGCAAAGCGGCGCCCGATTATATTGGACCCCTGTGCAGGCGCGCTTCACGTACCGACTTACATGGCCAGTGAGCGCGGCAACGAGAGGGAGCCATGAAGGTCGAGCTGCCTGGCGAGAGCAAATCGTTTGCCGATATTAAAGCAGGTGAATGTTTCGCGTTCACCCGCAAGCAGGTCACTTCAGTCTGTATGAAGGTGGAGTGGTTAAGCTCTGCCTCGATAGCTGTATTGTGGTCAGCGTCGGATGATTGGACCGTTCCTCACTTGATCGCGCCTACCGAGCTTGCGGGATCGATTCTTCATTCGTTGCCGAGCGCGGTCTTCATTGCATCGTCTGACGCAAAAGACGTTCGCACTGATCGGACCCGACATGAGTGTGCTCCCGGTTTCCTCATTAAGACGCCCACCGGCCGACCGCTGATCGCTGTCAAAGGTCTCCAACGAGAACATGGGATGCCCGTTATAGATGTAGAGACGGGTAAAGCATCAGGGATTGAGACGGACAATCTAACTTTTTTCACGTCATGGCGCATTGTGACAAAGGTGCTCGATAGGTACGAAACAGTCTGCTCATTCCCGTCTTATAATGAAAACCAAAAATCCGTCGGGCAGGCCACGTGATCCACGCGATCCCAAGCGGGCTCTTGTCCCACACTACTAAATGGCATCACCTGTCAGGGTTGCTCACTTATGGGCGGCCATATTGAAGGGCAGCAATGCAGACGCTTTGCCGGCTTCGAGCGCGCGCGCTAACATCGTCCGTGAACGTCGCGACATCCAAACGGGAGCGGAAAATGGCTCCACGGATCCCTGAGAACATTTGGAGCCTCGTCACCATCATGGGCGGCAACACGATGCCGCCGCGAGATCCCACCGATGATGATGACGAGGACGAAGAAGACGATGAGGACGAGGACCGGCACGAAGAACCGGCGGTCGTCAGAGAACCCGACGAATAGCCCGTCCGCGCCTCAACTTTCGCCCTCCGCGAGAAGGAGGGCTTGCGCGCCCAGAGCGGTGCTCACTCCGGGCCGCTTCTCGATCCTTTTTGCTGCGCCGGCGCAAAAAAAGCCCCGCCTGGCCGAAGCCCGGCGGAGCCAATTTTCCGGAGCGCCGTGTTACTTGCTGGCGACTGTTGCGCCTCGTTTCCACACGGACTCGGATCTGCCACCCGAGCCGGGAGCCGGGTTGCTGACCCTTAGTTGATCCCCCGTCAGGGTGATGGAGCGTTTGGACTCTGTTCCCACCTGGTTGGGAAACATGCCGCCCTCGTTACGCACGATAAGAGTCTTGCTCGCCTCATCGAACGACCAGGTGCCAAACGCAGCGGTGGTCCCGTGCACTGCCGCTTTGTTTTCCTCTGGCGTGCCGTCCAAACGGTTGTTGACTTTGAAGTTGGGACGGGCCGGAAGCACGATGATTTGAGCATATTGTCCATTGGCGGCGAGGACTAGGATGCCTTTCGGATTGGGACCAAAGAGCTGCCGCTTGGTGCCGTCCGGGGCGACGTTGTCGTTGGAGATAATCGTCCAAGTTCCAGCGAGCTGCTCTTTGAGCGACTTTTGCTGGGCGAGAGCGCTGCCTGGCAGCAAGGCAAGTCCCAGCGCGGTGGCGACCGAAAGACTGAGAATGTGAGAACGGTTCATTGGATCTCCTATTTGGTTATTTGAAAGATTGTACGCGCGCCGGCAGCGCGCGGACGTGCAGATTGGTGCCGACGGCACCCCCGCGATACGAAGTCAATGTCGATTTTCAGATCGAACTTGTGCCTGCCGATGGCACCAGGCTGCCTATTGGAGGAGCGGAGACTTCGGTACGTCGCCGTTTTTGAGCAGCGCTTCGGACAAGCCAGTGCTTGCCGCTAGGTACGTGGGATCTCAGAGGTAAAGCACAATAGGGGTCGAGAAATAAACATTCAGCACCTTCTTGCCGTGAGGTTGCGCGCGCCCAAGTGCGCGACGGTTCCCCACTTCAGTAACGACCGCGAACTTCGCGGGTCCTTCCCGGCGTGATAAAGCATCGCGGGGGGCAACCGCGCGAAGGGGCGCTAAGTCGCGGCCGACAAACACTATTATGTGATAAACTGGCTCCTTAAGCTGGAGAAAGCGATCATGCTCCAGACAGTATCGTGGCTTCTTCCGGAGCTTCCGCTATTTCTCGTTACCGCCGTCGCTACGCATTTGGTCATGTCATTTGCGCAGACGCTGATGCATTACAAGCTCGGCCACCATCCAATGGGCGGTAAGTTTTTCCGCAACCACATCAATTTCCATCACGTCCACTATTGCAAAGATCATCTCGTCTCACGGACGTACCTCGGTGACGAAGGCAACAACACGCCCTTCTTCTTCATCCCTGTGTTTCTGGTAGGAGCGTGTACATACCTCGTACTGCCAGTCGATCTCTTCGTGGCTCAGCTAGTCGCGTGTGCGGCGTCGTTCTACGCGCACGTCTTTTTCGATAAGGAATACCACATAGAGGGATCGCGGCTTCAGCGATTTGCATGGTTCAGACGGAAACAGGAACTGCATTTCGTTCATCATCGGCACGCGAACTGCAATTTCGCGGTGATCCATTTCTTCTGGGATAGGATTCTCGGTACCTATAGAAGGCCGGATGCTGGACAGACCCTTCCGGTGACAACGGCTTTCATCAGCCGTTCTCCACCGAATACTGCCCGATGAAACGTCCTGGTCGTGAGCGGCCCGCCCTTGTCGGTGAGCCACGGGCGGTCTTCTTCCTAGTACCTGATGCCTAACTTTGGCTGCGTCACAACGGCCTTGGGGTCAGAGGTGATTAGCCGATCGAGAAGAGCTCGAGGTACTGATGGCAACGGAACTTCCCCGTATCCTTATCGTCGATGACAATGAGGACAATCGATACACGCTGCAATTGCTGCTCGAATCCGATGGTCACGAGCGGATCGTCTG
>DATFVD010000320.1:0-4370 GCA_035260505.1 Terriglobales bacterium | reverse complement strand
AGGCCGGCGGTTACGTTCGCAATTCTTGGGCGGCGCGTTTCCGCGTCAATCGCCATGGCTAGAAATGTATTCACCAGGGAGATGGCGTCGGCGCCCGCTTCCTGGGCAACATATGCCATCTGCGCGATTGATGTGACATTGGGCGAGAGTTTGACGATGATCGGCCGCGACGCCACGCGTTTTGCCGTCCGCACCACTTCGTCGAGCAAGTGCGGATCGCTGCCGAACTGAATGCCGCCGTGGGCAGTGTTCGGACACGATACGTTGATTTCATACGCCGCAATGCCCTCGCCCTGATTGAGGATCTCAATCGTCTGCTCATAATCCGCGCGGGTGTAACCGAAAACGTTGGCGAACACGACCACATTTTTCTTGTCCCGCAATGCCGGGAGTTTTTCCGCGAGGAAAGCTGACGCGCCGATATTCTGAAGTCCGATGGCATTCAGCATTCCGGCGGCGGTTTCAAACAGACGTGGCGGCGGATTTCCGGTCATTGGCTCCTTGGAGAGACCTTTGACGACGAATCCACCAAGCCGGTCGAGATGCACGATGTCTTCGAATTCGACGCCATAGCCGAATGTGCCGGATGCCGCGATGATCGGATTCTTCAGGTCGATGCCCGCGAAACTGACGCTCAAGTCGGGAATGCCGATGAGCGTCATTGGGTTGGCCCGGCAGGCGATGTTGCGGGTGGTGTCGAGGATGGCACGGCGGAATGACGAGTCGGCTGTAGCGCCTCGGTCAGCACTCTTCCCGTGGCAAGGGCGGGCGCATTGATTCCGAGCAAAGAGGCCAGCGTTACCGCGAGATCGACCGGTTCGGCGTGCGTCCGGTAGGTTCCGGTCTGGAAGGCGAGGCCATAGAAGGCGAGCGGCACATGGGTATCGTAGGAGAAAGGCGTCGCGTGATCGGTACCCTTCGTGCTCCCGACGTGAAATGGACTGGGGATTCCCATGACATACCATCCGCCCTGGGGCGAATAGCTGTGGGCGTAGCGCCGCCCGAGTTCGGTGGCCGGAGTTTCTCCGCGTGCCAACTGAGATTTGGTAAAGAATCCGGCCATTCCCGCCTGCTTCATGGCTTCGCCAGCGTCGGCCTCGGCATCGGATTCTTTCTTCCCGGCGAACGCGTCTTCACTTAGCCAGGCAAGCGGGTAATCGAGATCAAGCAGGTAGTCGGCTTTTTTTGCGTATTTGTTCGAGAGCAGGGAATTGATCTGTTCGCGCAAGGCTTTCGCGTCGAGATTGCCTGCGGGCAGATGCAGAGTCTTCGCAAACTCTGGTAGAGGCGCGATTCCGTGGTCGGCGGAAAGCGCCATCCACACGTTCGCCATCCCCACCTGATGACCCAGGAACTCGAAGAACTGCGCCAGTGACTTGTCGAGTTCAAGCGCCATGCTCCGCATCTGTGGAGAGTCGGGGCCAACCCGGTGGCCGAGAATATCGTTGGCCGAGAGGCTGATCACGAGCAGGTCCGTCGCCGCGCCTGCGCCCAGCTTCTCGTACAAAACGAGTTCCTTGGCAAATTCGAGCTGGTAATCGTTAGCGAAAGGAGTGGAACCGACAACCTCGTAGAAGCCGACCGGCTCGCCCGCTTTGTTCTTGCCGTCTCGCGGTGCCGTCGACCCGAGAATGTTTCCATCGCTGTCTTTCCACTCGCGGTTCCAGTATTTTTCCGCGCGATGGTTGCCGTTGAAATTGCGCACCCACTCGGGAAGCTCGAGACGATAGTACGTAGAGGTAATCCAGTCGCCGTTTTTGGGATCGATCCAGTAAGCGGCGTCTCCGGAAAATCCTGCTGGCAAGACCGCCGCGCGATCTTTCAGCGAGACTGTGAATACTCTGGCCTTGCCGCCCGTGGACAGCTTCAACTCATCCCCGAGCGTATCGCTCATCAGGTTATGTGGCGAAGCGCCCGGCCCGGTCTTACCGCCGCCGACAAGTTTTGTAGTGTCGTCTTCAACCGACGTCACCCGCTTCTTTTTCTGCGGGTCCCACCATTCGTTGGCTACGATGCCGTGTCCGCTGGTGTAGCTGCCGGTGAAGAGGGTGGCGTGCCCAGGGGCGGTGCGGGTGTTGGCGTAATCGTAGTTGCAGTCGGTGAAATAAGCGCCGCGATCGAGAAAGACGCGGAAACCCCCGTCGCCAAATTGGTCGCGATAGCGTTCCAGGTAGTCGCCGCGAAACTGGTCAATCACGATGACGACAACGAGTTTCGGGCGGGCATTGTAGGCAGACGCGAATGCCAACGGGAACGAGCCACGAAACACGAAAATCGAGCAGAGCAGCAGGACCACGCGCAAGGATCGGGGGAGTCTCATCGCGAGCTAGTTTACAGGAGAACGTTCGTGATCGAAACATAGCCCGAAAATCCGCGGGAGTTCAGTTCCGTGCGCGCCAGCGGCCATCCAGACCCGGAGGGGCGACCCACCTTAGCCCATCGCTTCTGTGCTGGGAGAAGCTTCGCTCGGACGGAATCGCGATTTTCAGCTAAAGTTACAGCAGAATGCTCGACCTGAACTTTGTTCGTGACAATCTTGCGCTGGTGGAAGAAAAGCTCCGGCAGCGCGGAATGAATCCGGCGGAAGTTTTGAAAGACTTCCGTACCATCGATGGCGAGCGCCGCCAGGCCATCACGGCGGCGGAAACTCTTCAGGCGCGCCGCAACCGTGCTTCCGAGGAGATCGCCAAGCTCAAGAAAAGCGGGCAGGACGCATCGGCACAGATACTGGAGACAAAAGAACTGCGCGAGCTGATTGCGGAGTCCGAAAAAAAGGCGGCTGAACAAGAAGCGCGCCTGCGCGAACTTCTGGCTTCGATTCCGAATCTTCCACATGCCAGCGTGCCGGTCGGGACGAGTGCTGACCAGAACGTGGAAGCCCGCCGGTGGGGCGCGCCGCCTCAGTTCGATTTCAAACCGAAGCCGCACTGGGAGCTTGGTGAATCGCTGGGAGTGCTCGACCTGGAGCGAGCCGCCAAGTTGTCGGGCGCTCGATTCGCCGTGTATTGGGCGCTGGGTGCGCGACTGGAGCGGGCTCTCGCCAACTTCATGCTCGATCTGCACACTCGCGACCACGGATACACCGAAGTGCTTCCGCCGTATCTGGTGAACTCCGAGTCGATGTATGGTACCGGCCAGCTTCCAAAGTTCGCGCATGATCTGTTTCGAGTGCCGCATGGCGAACAAGATCTCTGGCTGATTCCGACGGCCGAGGTGCCGGTAACGAATCTCTATCGCGACGAAGTGCTGGACGCCGCGCGCTTGCCGGTCAGCCTGACTGCGTACACCCCCTGTTTTCGCAGCGAAGCGGGCTCCTACGGAAAAGATGTACGCGGTATCATCCGTCAGCATCAATTCCAGAAAGTCGAATTGGTGAAGTTCTCGCGTCCTGACAATTCGTACGACGAACTGGAGAAGCTGACCCGTGATGCCGAGACTGTGCTGCAGAAACTCGGCCTGCACTACCGCGTGGTCTCATTGTGCACCGCAGATATGGGATTCTCTTCGGCCAAGACTTACGACATTGAAGTCTGGCTGCCCGGACAGAATCTTTTCCGCGAGATTTCCTCGTGCTCGAACTTCGAAACTTTCCAGGCGCGGCGGGCGAACATCCGCTATCGTCCCGAGGGAAAGAACAAGACTGAATTCCTTCACACGTTGAATGGCAGCGCGTTGGCGGTAGGACGTACCTGGGTTGCCATTCTGGAAAACTATCAGCAAGCCGACGGGAGCGTACGCATCCCAGAGGTCTTGCAGCCTTACATGGGCACCGACCGTATACCAGTAGGGGTCCCGTAGGGACGCGGGCTTGCCCCGACTCCCTCAGCGCACAAGGTAGTGCGAGCGAGACATGGCAATTCCCGTCTCGACGTTGCAACAACCAGGAGATTTGATATCGCATGAATTCCCAACTACACTGGCAGCGATCTGAAACAGCCTCGCCGGCGCTTGAAGGCGCCGTCTCCCCAATGGGCGCGATCTGGCGCACAATTCGCGGCTACATTCTCTGGTCGTACGAGCGGGGCAGCCTGCACTACGACATCATGGTCACGCTGATTCTCCTTTTTGTTTTTGTCTCGCCGTACTTCATCAACTTTAAGGACAAACCAGTCGAGCGCAATCCGCATCTTACCGGCGTGATTGTGATTCCCGGCGAGAAGGGCGGGTTCATCTACCAGATCCAGGCCTCCGCAGTGAATAGCGGTGACGGCAAGGATGTTCGCCGGCAGTTGGAGCAGGTCATCGAACCAATTTCCGGCGCAGTGAGCATTACCAGGTACGAGACCGTCAAAGACGCCTCCGGACACCCCCAGAGTTACAAAGTCTGGGTGGAAAAGGAATAGAGCTGCTTCGCATCTGGTTTCATAAAA
>DATFVD010000319.1:0-5513 GCA_035260505.1 Terriglobales bacterium | reverse complement strand
CCGCGACGGCAGGCGCCATTGCGAGGGCTGCGCGCGCATTCAAAAAGAGAGCGCGCGTACGCCGTGCAAGAATATCCTCCACGGTGCGGCCCATTTCGTGTCGCACCGCCCAGATCACCTCCCCTTTCACGTAGGGCAGTGCTGCATCCAGCGGTTCACCAAGCCTCGCATCACTCTCGATGAGCTTGCGAATCTCGTATGCATCCGAACCATAGACAGCCAGCGAGCCGAACTCTTCCGACGCACTTTCCTTCGCCGCATCGTAGAAGCCGTGGATGTGCAGGTGTTGCGTGACGCATGGCTTCTCCGGCAACTGAGCCAGCGTTGCCGCCTGATCGACGCAATCCTCGGCCATACGACGATACGTTGTCCATTTTCCACCGCAGATGGTGACCAGTCCGCATCGATCGATGTGGATGACGTGATCGCGTGACAGTGCCGCGGTGTTGGTCACGTTCGTAGCGCGCACCAGTGGCCGGATGCCAGCGAATACGCTCAATACATCGTCTCGCGTAGGTGCTTTCGTCAGGTATTGCCCGGCGGTCGCGAGGATAAATTCGATTTCCTCCCCCATCGCGACCGGCTCGAGCGTTGCCGCCGCAACCGGCGTGTCGGTGGTTCCCACCAGCGTGTGACCGTGCCACGGAATCGCGAATAACACACGCCCATCGCTGGTATGCGGGACCATGATCGCGCTCTCACCCTGCAGAAAGCTCGACTCGAAGACCAGATGAATACCCTGGCTGGGGACAATCATCGGCTCGGAGGAAGGCTCCGCCTTGAGCCGAAGCAGGTCGGTGAAAGCGCCGGTCGCGTTGATCACTACCTTCGCGGCAGCGCTAAATTCGTGCCCAGTTTCCTCATCGCGTGCGGTCACGCCGTCCACAAATCCCTGCGCGTCCTTGGTTAGCCCCGTGACCTCACAATAGTTCAGCAGCGTGGCGCCCTGCTCGAATGCGGTGGCCACCATGTGGATGAGTAAACGTGCGTCGTCGAATTGTCCATCGTAATAAACCGCGCCGCCGCGCAGTCCTTCAGTTTTCAATGTTGGCAAATGTTCGAGCGTTTCCCCTTTTGACAGAATGCGTGAGACGCCAAACCCGTACTTACCTGCCAGTAACTGATATAGCTTCAGGCCGAGACCGTAGAATGGAGCCTCCCACCAATCGTAATTCGGCACGACAAACGCAAGATCGTGCACTAGGTGGGGAGCGTTCTGCAAAAGCAGTCCGCGTTCCTTGAGCGCTTCCATCACCAGCCCAATGCTGCCCTGTTCCAGGTAGCGAACGCCGCCATGTGCCAGCTTGGTGCTGCGACTGGAAGTGCCTTTACCGAAGTCGCTCTGCTCGAGCAGCAGCACTTCGTAGCCACGCGCGGCCGCATCGATGGCCACACCAACGCCGGTTGCTCCGCCGCCCACGACAATCATGTCCCAGGCTTTTCGATGAGATTCGATACGGCGCCACATGTCGGTTCGATTCATAGCTGCATATCCCGAAATGACGCCTCGTCTCCGTCACCGGATACCGGCCCGCGAGCCGACGATCCAATGACCCCACAACCGGCGCGAGCCCTGATTGGCAAGGATAGCGCGGGCAACGAACGGACCAAAGTCGCGGGCAAGGTTCATCGACTGAGGTTCATCGGAAACTGGGGTTGTCGCCGCGCCGGTCGCCAACGGCAAGTCATCAGGATTACAGGAGTTAGTCACGACGTTGGACCGGGCGATACCCCGCAATGCCGCGCGAATCTACTGTAACCATGGGTTAGCGTCTACGGTAACTCCCGGTAGCACAAAGGTGCCGTAGCCGTGCACCGGGTTCGTGGCATCTTATATATGTAGATAGGCGGTTTGCGATAGCGGCAAACCAGGAGTTGGGCCCCATGAAGCGTCTGGCCAAGGTTATTCGGTCCATGCAAGCCTTCGGACGCGAACTATCCGGCACGTCGCGTCCGGTGGCCGAAGCCCAGCGCGTGCCCGTGATTGGTCTCGCATTGGGCGGTGGTTTTGCCCGCGGCATGGCCCACATCGGCATTCTGAAGGTCCTCGAAGAAGAAGGTATTCCGGTTCGCATGATTGCGGGCACCAGTGTAGGTGCGCTGATCGGTGCCGCTTATTGTAGCGGAGTCACAATCGCGGATCTGGAGGAAGTCGCCTTCAAAGTGCGCTTCACTACGTTCGCGCGCTGGACGCTGTCGCGTTACGGCTTCGCATCAAATGACCGCATGGTTTCCTTTCTGACGCGAACTTTGAAGGTCCAGACATTCGAGGAATTGCGCATCCCTCTAGGCGTGACCGCGACTGACTTCAACACGGGGGAAGGAGTGGTCTTTACCTCCGGTTCTATTATTGATCCAGTGCGGGCGAGCTGCGCTTATCCGGGAATGTTCCTGCCGGTAGAAATTCGTGGGCGCTGGCTGGTGGACGGCATGCTCTCAAACCCGGTACCCACGCGTCCTCTTCGCGCAATGGGCGCGGAGCGCGTGCTGGCCGTGCAATTGAAAGGGCAGTGGTCGAAGACGACCGCGCCCCGGCATCTCTTTGATGTGATTGGACAGTCGTTCGCCATTGCGCAGGACATGATGAGTCCGGTTTGGAGAAACGCAGCCGACCTTGTCATTGAACCCGATGTCGCGGGGTTTGATTACGATGACTTCAAACGTGCCGGCGAATTGATCCGCGTCGGCGAACTGGCGATGCGCCGTTCCTTGCCGGAAGTGCGCAAATGGCTTGCTTCTCCTGCAGAAGCCGCGGCCCCTTTGAAGACGCCCGCTCTGGTCGCAAGCCCAGCGCCTCTGTCGGCAGACTAATACCGCAAGCCCACAGCTCCTCATCTCACTTTGTTGGATGCAGGCATAATCGTCCCCCGGCAGCTGCCCATTCCGATCCGACGGAACCCTTCTCGTTCACAGAATCCGCGGAGGATGACTTCATCTCCATCTTCCAGAAATCTCCTCTGCTCTCCCGTCGGCAGAGTAACCGGATCCTTGCCGCGCGAGGTTAGTTCCAACAGGCATCCGCGCGCGGATTTGTCCGCGCCTGATACAGTTCCACTTGCCAGCAAATCGCCGGAGCGCAGATTGCACCCATTACTCGCGTGATGCGTCAGCATCTGGGCCATGGTCCAGTACATGTCGCGAAAATTGCTCCGGCCCAAAACCATGGGAGCGATACCTGCCTCCCGCATCCGGACTGACAACAGAGAAACTTCCAGCCACAAATCGAGTCCACCCTGCTCCTGATCGCTCTCCCCGCAAAGGTAAGGCAGTGGTGCCGGATCGCCCTCCCCACGCGCGAAGGCAGCCGTGCGAAAAGGAGCGAGTGCTTCCATGGTCACCACCCATGGCGAGAGTGAAGTCGCGAAACTCTTCGCCAGAAAAGGTCCCAGCGGCGGATACTCCCAAGCCTGAATGTCCCGCGCCGACCAGTCATTCACCAGGCAGATCCCAAAGATATGTTTCTCAGCCTCGTCGATTGGAATGGTTTCTCCCAATGCATTTCCAGCGCCCACGAAGAAGCCTAGTTCCAGTTCGTAATCCAGCGCCTTAGTCGGCCCAAACTTCGGAGCGTTGTTCGGAGCGCTGTTCGGAACTTGGTTCGGGCCTCTGCCTGGATCGGCATCCCCATCGCGCGTCTGGCCCGCCGGTCGCTGCACCGGAGTGCCGCTCGGAACCAGTGACGACGCTCGCCCGTGATAGCCAATCGGAATGTATTTGTAATTCGGCAGCAGCGGATTGTCCGGTCGGAACAGCTTCCCGACATTGGTGGCATGGAAGATTGATGCGTAGAAATCCGTGTAGTCGCCAATGACGGCGGGCAGCAGCATGTCAACATCAGACTGCGCGATAAGATAGCGCGCAGCTGCCTGCCGATCAGATGCGGGCGCGTCCTGACGCAAAATCGCGTGGAGCCGCCGGCGGAAAACACGCCGAGCACCGGATCCGAGGGCCATCAGCGGATTCAGCGAATCGGCAGCACAAGCATTTGCCGCAAGCCGCACCCCCTCCTCCGCCAGTAAGCCCTCGCTTCGCGTCCCGGCGACGTCAAGAATGCGGTCTCCGATCGCAATCCCCACTCCGGCTTGGGCGCTTGCATCGCGTCGCCGAAAAACTCCGAAGGCCAAATTCTGAATGGGAAAATCCGAGCCCGCAACGTTGGCGGATTCAACCCAGCTTTGCGCTTTGGACTCGTGGGTCTCGTCGAGGACGAATTTCATAGCAGATGTTTCATACGGCGTCTTTCATAAATGCGCTCATAACAAATGCAGAGCCCGTAAGTCGTCGATGGGCTCCGTAAATGAGCACGCCCCAAACGAGACCGCGAAACCCAGCCGCGCTGCCCTGATTTCATCCCGGCTGAGCCGTTGCTGCTGCCAGGAGACTCCATCCAAATCAAAATGAAATGCCTCCGCCGATCGCTCCTCAAGCAACTGAACGGCTAGCTTCGTTTCCATTCCAGCTTTCAAAAACGCCGCTGCCAGAAAAATATTTACAAAGCCGTGCATAATTCCCGACGGGCTCTCCGGTTGATACGTGAGACGGTGTATCGAGCGCAGCGGATGGTGCAGTCCCGCAGTCGCCTTGAAAGGCACTTTGGCCGCCGCACACAGCCGAATAAATTCGATCACGCTCTCGGAAGCGGGAAACTTGTCGGCCGTCTCGCCCCCGGTCCGTATCTTCGCTCTGCGCCCGCAGCCACCGACCGCCGCAATGCACTCCCCGCAACTGGACAGCGGAAATTCGAAATAAGTCGCAAACTCTGCGGGGATGATTCCGGACAGCCGATTGACCTCCTCGGGGGTCGCCACTTTCACCTCAACCGACTCGACGACAGCTCTTCTACCGGAACTGGAACTCGCCATTCGAGCAGTGAATTCGCGAATGCGAGTGACATCTGCAGCAACATCAGCGCCCAGAAGCACCGACAACCGCCACGTCGGGAAGCCCGTTCTTGGCGTTGAAGTCGGCAATCCGGCAAAGGCTTCTCCGAACTCACCCATCCGCGCGACCGGAACGATAAACCGCCCAAGGATCCAGCCCATTCCGGACCGCAAGTATGAGTCGTAGTTAGCCACAGACGGCGCCATGGCCAACGATGTGGGAGGAAACAATCCCGCATAGTCGATCAGATCGCGCAGCAACACCCCGGCGGTACGCATCACGTCTGCGGAATTTCGCACCGTCTGGGTAGTCTGCAAATTCATCGCCCTATCTATAAATTGTCATCCCGAGCGAAGCCAGGGATCTGCTGGTCCTGCAAAATGGACAGCCCGCGACTCTCTCGGGTGGCAAACTCCCCTAACTGTCCGATACTTTGAACTTCTTCCGTAACCCCTGCCAAACCTCGAAGTACTGATGCTCAAGCTGCGACATCTCCAGCGCAAACTTCGTCGGCTGGCAAACAAAGCGCGTCTCGAACATGAACGCCATGGTGTCGCCTACATAGACCGGCTTCAGCTCTGCCTTGCTCGCCTTCTCAAATGTTTCGGTGTCCGGCCCATGGCCCGCCATGC
>DATFVD010000318.1:0-5093 GCA_035260505.1 Terriglobales bacterium | reverse complement strand
CGGTCATGTCCTCATAGATAGTAACCAAATAACTCTCGTCGACCAGCGGCGGAGTCACCAGGTCGATGGTAGCGAGAGGGCTGTTTTGTGAGTAGGTTTCGTTAAAAACCTGATGAATGGTTCCGGCGTGAAGCGGTAGCGCCATCAGACCGAGCAGAAGTGAGAGACAAGTCTTTCGCATTATGTTGATCCATCCTTTTGGGATCACCGCCACAATATGCGTTGCCCGCTGTTGGCCACAAGATCCCGTTGAGACGCGTTCCTTTGCGCGTGCACACTTATGTAGAGACGGGGCTTGCCCCGTCTCCGGGCGCCGCTGAGACGCGGCAAGCCGCGTCTCTACAAGAAGACACAGGCTCAGCGCAGCATCAGGCGTTCCATCTGCGTTGCGCGTCCGGTCTGGTCATCGCACTCGACCAGCACGGCGCATAGCCGGACGTCGCCGTTGGCCGCTTCGAAGCGTGCCGGCATCCCGCTGAGAAAGCGCTCGATCACTAATTCCTTCTTCACACCGATCACGCTGTCATACGGTCCGGTCATGCCGACGTCGGTGATGTAGGCCGTGCCCTTCGGCAGGACCGTCTCATCCGCGGTGGGAATGTGCGTGTGCGTGCCGACGACCGCGGTGACGCGCCCATCGAGGTACCATCCGAACGCAACTTTCTCGGAGCTGGCTTCGGCATGGAAATCCACAAACACGATCTTTGATTTGGAGTTGGATTTGATCTGTTCCAGCAGCCGATCCGCGAAGCGAAAGGGATCGTCACTCGACCCCATGAACACGCGTCCCTGAAGATTCACGACGGCATAGCCGACGCCATTTTTCTGGCCTTCGTACACTCCCCAACCGGGTAAGCCTTGCGAAAAATTTGCCGGCCGCAACAACCGGCGCGCCGGACTATGCGGATTGCCGTCCGCCATCTGGAAGTATTCGATGATCTCGCGTTTGTCCCAGACGTGATTTCCGGTGGTCATCACGTCGATCCCCAGATCGAAAAGCTCTTCCGCCAGCGGGGGCGTGATTCCGAACCCAGCCGCGGCATTTTCGCAGTTGGCAATGACTAAATCCGGGAGGTGCTGCTTGCGCAGCTCGGGAAGCCGGTCTTTTACTATCGTCCGTCCAGGACGTCCAAAAATGTCACCAATAAAAAGAATTTTCAAAATAAGGTCTCAGGCCTCAGGTGTCAGGTCTCAGGAACAGCGCTGATCACGCTTAAGCGTGCCGATGTTCGATGTTATCACGCTGTAAAACCGGGAGCTGGCTACTGGGTACCGATCTCAGCAGTTTTAAGAAAGTCGTAGTTGCCCGATGGATTCAGAGTTACATTTCGCACACGCCGCGTGTGCACGAGCACGTTATCGAAATACCACAGGTTTATATATGGGACATCTTGGGCGAGGACTTCCTGAACTTCGGCGTAGAGCTGCTTGCGGACATTCTGATCGGTCGCGCGTCGCGCCTGGTCGGTCAAACTATCGACCTTCGGATTGGAATAGAAACCGCGGTTTGCGCCTTTGGGCGGGAATCGGTTGGAGTGAAAGGAGTATTCAAAAATATCCGGGTCTTCGTTCCCGCCGATCCAGCGCAAAGAATAAAGCTGGAAAGCGCCGCTCGTGACATCCGCAAAAAATGTAGCGAACTCGAACGTGCGAATGTCGAGCGCAATACCCACATCCCGCAATTGCTGCTGCAACACTGCGGCCAACAACCGGGTGGACTCTTCGGTGGATGTCTTCATCGTCAGGTGAAAGCGAACGCCGTCGCGAGCCCTGTACCCAGCGGCATCGAGCATCTGGCGTGCTTTCGCTGAATCGTGCGGGTACGCGGCCACGTCCTGGTCATAGGCCCAGCTTTGTGGTGGGAGCACGCTCAGAGCCGGTTGTGCGAAACCGCGCCAGATGTATTGCAGAAGGGGACCACGGTCGATGGCATAGGCGATCGCCTGGCGGACCCGCACATCCCGCAATGTGGGATCGCGCAAGTTAAACGCAAGATAGGAAAGCACGGTACCCGGCGCGCGCTCCACCTGTAAGTTCGGCTCGCGTTCCAGCACCACAATGGTGTCGGAAGTCAGCGCGTTGATCGCGGCATCGGCACTGCCCTTGCGCAATTCAAGCGCACGGGTCGTTGCGTCGGGCACGACCGTGAAGCGTACCTTCGCCAGGCGGGTCTTCGCTCCCCAGTAGTTGTCGTTGCGCTCGACGATGATTTCTTTGTCCTGCTCGGCACTGACAAATCTGAATGGCCCCGATCCGATCGGTTTCCGCGTGATCTCGTCGAGCGACCCATAGGGAACGATCCCACTCGCACCCTCCGAGAGATTCCACAGCAAGGTTGCATTGGGTTCTTTCAGATGAAAGACCACGGTAAAATCGTCGGGCGCTTCGATGTGATCCACGGAACGGTACGCCGCCGACTTCGTACTGCGAATCTTTCCCACGAGCAGGGAGTCGAACGTCCATTTAACGTCGCGGGAAGTAAGCGGTCGTCCATCGTGAAAGGTTACGCCGCGATGCAGGTGGAAGACGTAGGTCAGCGGATTCGGAATATCCCAGCGCTCCGCCAGCCCAGGCTGAACATTCAAGTGCTCGTCGCGCGTCAGCAGCGCGTCGAACAGGAGCTCGCCAATGCGCTCCGATTGCGCATCAATCCCCACCCGCGGGTCGAGATTCGTTGGGCTGCTTTCGATAATCATCACCAGCGCGTTCGGATCAGGAGCTTGCGAGCAGGAGAGGAGGGGTAGCAGCCATCCCCCGACGAATAACCAAAGAATTGTCATCCTTCGCAGAACGAAGGACCTGCTTCTCGCTCGTGCCCGTACTGACGCCTTATGCATACGAAATCTTCCCCAGGATCGCCGCCCGCTTCGCTCCCGTGGCTGACGGCACATTGGATGGCCGCCGATGCCACGTTTCATGCGCGAGCAGCGCAAACGCCACTGCCTCCTTCGCTTCTGCAGGGAGGCCGAACTCATCCGAGAAATGCAAGCTCAGCCCCAAGGGCGTGATTTCATCGCGCAACATGGCCATCAACGTCGGATTCTTCGCACCTCCGCCCGAGACAATCATTTGGTGTCCGGCGCGATTTCGGCGTCCGACAAACTTCGGCAACACGAAGCGCCGGACTGAGTCCGCAATCGTCCGAGCCGTCAGCGCCGTCGCCGTTGCTACCACGTCGGGCTTGCTGGCGCCGCGGCAGATCTGCAGGAATCGGGCGACGTATTCCCGGCCGAATTCCTCGCGGCCCGCGGTCCGTGGAGGTTTCTGCCGGAAGAAGGGGGCGCGCACGAATTTTGCAACCACACCATCCAATACGCGTCCTGAGACCGCGACTTTGCCGTCGCGGTCGTAGCGTTTGCCGAAGAGCTCTTCCATGACGGCATCCATCACCATGTTGCCAGGGCCGGTGTCAAAAGCAATTACTTGGCGCGGCGACGCGCCTGCGGGAATCGCCGTCAGATTCGCAATGCCGCCGATGTTTTGCACGATCCGTGCCACGTGCTGGTCGCGAAAGAAAAAATAATCAAGAAATGGAACCAGCGGAGCGCCCGTGCCGCCCGCCGCCATGTCCGCCGGACGAAAATCAGAGACCACCGGCACGCCCAGCCGTGCGGCGATCACCGCGCCTTCACCGGCTTGCCATGTCACCGCCAATTTTCGACCGAGAAATCGCTGCGGCACTCCCTGGTGGTAAAGAGTCTGTCCATGACAACCAACGAGGTCGAGCTGCACGCGATGCTTGCGCGCCGCGTTCGCGAGCGCCTCCGCGTAGAGTTCGCCCAGAAGAAAGTTCAGCCGGGCCAGATCGGCGACAGGGGCCAATTCCGCATTCATCATTTCGAGAATTGCGCGCCGAACCGGAGCGGGGAAGGGATATTCCTCATGAGCAAGAAGCGTGAAGTCTGCCTGGTGGTTCTTGTGTGGGGACGGGCGCCTCGCCCGTCCGGTGTCGGCTGTCAACCGCACCAGCGCTACATTGATTCCGTCCACCGAGGTGCCGCTCATCACGCCGGCAACAATCATGCTCATGCTCGCCCCTCGCCAACGAGCGCAGCCAGCCGAATCTCCTCGCCGAATTCCCAGAGGTGTCGCGTCAGTTTCTCGACGCGCGCGGAAGAAAGGGTGGGAGTGCGCGGCTTGGCTAGCGACTTCTTTTTGAACGCCAGCACGCGCCGCGCCGACTCCCGCACACGGCGGGCAAATCTGCTGTCACGCTCCGCCTCGCGGACTAAGGCTTCATACGCACGCAGGATGAGATCTTCCTGATGACAAATCAGCCCCAGATCGCCCCCCGCGCGGACATGCCCGATCAACGCCTGTTCGATGGGGCCGGCCGCCAGTACGCCGCCCATCTCCAGATCGTCAGAGCAGATCAGGCCGTGGTAGCCAATCTTTTTGCGCAGAATGTCGGTGATCCATTTCTTCGAGAGCGATGCCGGCGTGCGTTGTTTCGTCACCGCCGGAAACGCCGCGTGCGAAACCATGATCATAGGCAATTCGCGCCGCAGGGATAACGAGCGATAGGGAACCAGATCCTCGTCCCACAATTTGCGCAGCGGCTTATCGATGCTGGGCAGCTCATGATGCGTATCGAGCGTGGCCTCGCCCAGTCCGGGGAAATGTTTGCCGCAGCCGAGCACGCCGGCGTCGCGCAGCCCGCGCAGAAAGTCGCGCGCGTACGCGACCACCTGTTTGGGATCGTCCGAAACCGCCCGCGAACTCATCGCTGACCGCGAAGCTGCGAAGGCCAAGTCAAGCACTGGGGCGAAGTCAACGTTGAAGCCAAGGGCTCGGCAGTTTTCGCCGATCACGCGCCCATGCTTGCGAAAGAGCGCACGGCTGCCTGTGGCAAAGACCTCTGCCGGAGAAGGCGCCGAACCCAGCACGTTGCGGAAACGGTCGACGGTGCCGCCTTCGAGGTCCACGCAAGTGAAAAGCGGTGTGGTCACGCGCTTCTGGCATTCGCGCAGAAGAGTGTGGGTCTGCTCAGCGGAGATGATGTTGCGGGCAAATAGAATCACGCCCGCCGGCTGAATCTTGGTGAGCAGGGAAGCGAGGCGTGGAGACATCTCGGTCCCGTCGAAGCCGATGAT
>DATFVD010000317.1:0-19190 GCA_035260505.1 Terriglobales bacterium | reverse complement strand
CGGGGGCACGCTGTGGGATGGCCGCACACTTCACGACCTCTACCAGGAGGCGTATACGCCGTGGGAGTGGCAGCCGAAGCTGAAAGAGATCGCGGACGAGCTGGGCATGCACTTGTTTTCGAGCGCGTTCGACGATAGCGCAGTCGATTTTCTTGAACAGATGAATGTGCCTGCCCACAAGGTAGCGTCGTGTGAACTGGTGGATATCGGCCTGATTGAGAAGATGGCTGGTACGGGGAAGCCGCTGATCATGTCCACGGGGATGGCGAGCGAAGAGGAAATTTCAGAAGCGTTGGAAGCGGCACGCGGCGCGGGCGCCACCGAGATCGCGCTGTTGAAGTGTACGAGCGCTTACCCGGCGCCGCCGGAAGAGGCGAACCTGCTCACTATTCCGGAACTGGCGCGGCGTTTCGGCTGTCCCGTGGGACTTTCGGATCACACCATGGGGATTGTGGCGCCAGTCGTCGCCGTGGCGCTGGGAGCCAACATCATTGAGAAGCATCTTTGCCTTCGACGGGCGGACGGCGGGCCCGACGGCGCGTTTTCACTGGAACCGCAGGAGTTCAAAGCGATGGTGGAGGCGGTGCGCACCGCCGAGCAAGCTCTCGGAGCGGTGCAGTTTGCCTCGGGCGCGCGAGAGGCCAATAGCCGAAAGTTTCGGCGCTCGCTGTTTGTGGTCGAAAATGTAAAGAAGGGCGAGGTATTTACAAAGCAGAACGTGCGTTCGATTCGTCCAGCGGATGGATTGCAGCCACGGCATTTTAACGAAATTCTGGGAAAATGCGCGGCCTGCGATGTGGAGCGTGGAACGCCGCTGAGTTGGGGGCTGGTGGCACGCTGAATGAGAGCCTATTTCTCAGCGCGCCGGGGCTGGTTATTTCCCGGACAAGACAGACTCCAGGTCGTTCGGGCTGATTGAGGTCCGCAGGCTTCGGCGCGTTGCTTCAGTGATCTGGAGCCGCTCCAACAGGTGAGGAATCTCGCGAATCCGCGCAGGGGAATCAAGCGGATAGCCGGCGGAGTACTTAGCATACTGTTTGCCGTAGTCGTACCACGACGCGTCAAACCAGCTGCACAAAAAACAAGGTATGCCGTTGATTGTGTTTTCGACGGCGACGCTCGACTCTACCGTAATACTGCACCATGCTCGAGCGAAAAGATCTGGGGCCATCGGTCCCTGGCGTATTTCGACTAATGCCCGCTGCTCCGCAGATAGCACTCTGCCGACTAAGAGCTTTCGCACCCGGAGACTCTCAAAGGGATGCAACTTGAGGATGACTTTGCGATTCGTGCGGCTGGCCAGAGAGCATAACTCCGGCAGGAGTTCCGCATAGAAGGTTTGAGTGCGCCGCGAGGAGAGTTCATAAGGTTCGGAATAAAAAACAATCCAATCTCTTACCGTCCGATCCGAGGGCGGCAGGGGATAGCTCTCTTCGGCGGGGCTGCCAACCACAATCTTGTCGGCTGAAAGGCCGCACCACGAAACGGCGTAATCGCGCGCCATATCGCTGCGCATGAGATAAGCATCGGAAACTGGCGGGCGAATTCCCAAAGTCATGTTCAACGCGCCATGATCGCAAGACACGGTGCGCAGTCTTCTGGATCTCGCGAGCAGTGTTGGCATTCGTGTGAATGGATTATTTTCGTCGGCGGAAAGCACGGCTGTAATGGGCTCCCTGACGAAAACCTCGCGCCATGCGTCGCGGACATGCAATCCACGTTTCAGAAAACTCGCAAACCCGTCGAACACATGTAGCTTTCTTGCCAGCCCGAGAACATGGTTCTTCTCGAACAGAACGTTTTGCACTTCCTGCCAGCGTGCCAGCAACCGAACACGTTCTTCGCCGGTGGAGGGCAATGAACGCGAAGTATACGAGGCTAGCGAGCGAAGTTCTACGTTTCCAGGAAGTTCTTGAAGACGGCCGTTGCGGCGCGTGACGACAAGCAGGAAAGGTCTGTGCGGCAGCATCCGCGCGTATGCCACCTGAGCTCGAGAAACATTGGCGTATGCGGAGGGGAGAAGGATGGCCGGTGTTGACGATGTCTTTGGCGTGTGGGCGAAATGCCGTCGAAGACGGTAGTCAGTGTCCCATTTATCGAAAGCTATTTCGGTGAGTTGCGAAGGGCGCAAGGCAAATGCGGCTTTCAAGTACCGTCGCGACGTTGCGCGAAAGCCTGTCCGACGGTCGCCTGACTGGTAGCCCAACGAAAAGCTCTTGATCTCGCGGCTCAACAGGAGAGACAGCGCCCGCAATATAAGGTGCGGGCTCGTCGCGAAAATCTCAGCGTGCCCGGGGATTTGCCCGGCCAGCGCCGACGACAACATAAGCTGCTCGAGTTGCTGGAAAGGGAAGGGAGAAAAAAGGTCCCACCAGTCCAGGGATTCTGAATCCACCAGTTGATCCAAACCCAGGGCCAGGATCTCGCGCATACCGCAACGATGCTGTTCATGGTCCACGAAGTCATAAATACTGACTACACGAAATCCCAGGCGTTCGGTTTGTCGCGGGTAATCATGGCGGCCGGACCAGCCCAGGTCAACGGCCAAATCCCATCCTGTCCCGGCCCACGCTCCAACCTCAACAGAATCGTCGGGATGCACCAGCAGAATTTTCATGAATCGACGGAATTGCGGACGCGACTGGTACGAAAAGTTCCAGCAGTCGCAGGCTAGCATGAGAAGCCCGATACGCTATGATAAACGATCGCGGACTTTGAAAGCGCATAACCAAAAAAAACCCTTGATGATTACAGTATTCACTCCATCGTTCGCGGATGAGGCGAACACAAACGCACAGAACCTGACCGCGAAAGAAATTGTGAGCCGGCTTCCGCCAGATCGGTTCAGAGTCATCCTTCTGGCGGGCGGAACGCCCGATCCGCGCATTCTGGCCCGCGAAAATACGGAAACCCTCCGGTGGACCCGGCATGGAAATACCGCTCGATGCCTTACTCGCTTGCTGCTCTCAAAAATCGACATTTATTTTTTCCCGCGCGAAGGGCCGCTGGATACCATGTTCCTGTTTTTCAGGCGTTTTCCAGGCCTTCCGATTGCGCTCGTGACCTACATCGTGATGGCGCTCGATGAAATCGATGTGGGGCCCACCATGACAAGATCCATTCGCGAGGCCGATCTTGTTTTCGGAAACTCGCGATATGTATCGCAAACGGTTCAAGACCGCTTCGGAGTTGAGACCCGAACAATCTACAGCGGAATTAAACGGGACCTGTTTCATCCACCGATCGAGGCTCGGCGCTCTGGATCAAAGCTGACCGTGCTTTATGCCGGATCATTTCAGACGCGTAAGAGAGTGAATCTCGTGATTCGCGAGGCGGCAAACTGGCCCGCAGTGGAATTTCGGCTGGTGGGCAAAGGCGAAGAGGAAGAAAAGTGCCGGGCTTTGGTGGCCGAATTGGGGTGTCGCAATGTGACCTTCGTTGGCCATCTATCGCAGCAGGGTTTAGCGCAGGAAATGCAAAAGGCGGACGTATTTCTTTTCCCCAGTGTTTTGGAAGGTCATCCGCAGGTTCTTGGACAGGCGGCAGCCTGCGGGCTGCCGGCGGTAGTGATGGAGAAGTATCGGCCCGACTACGTTGTCCAGGGCGAAACGGGATACTTGGTAAAATCGGAAAGCGAACTCTCATTGAAGCTGGGCTTGCTGCTCTCCGATCAGGAATTGCGGTTCAAAATGTCGGCCGCTGCGGTTCAGCACTCGGCCCAGTTCGATTGGGACAAAGTTGCGCGAGATTGGGAGAACGTGTTTGTGGAGGCGGCCAGCAAACGTCGCAAAAAACATTAATGTGCGGAATTTATGGAGTGTATGACAGTGCCGGCGGCGTCGCGCAATACCGGCAGTGGTCAGAGGAAGCGAGCCGGCTATTATCACATCGTGGGCCCGACGGAAGGGCGTGTTTGTCATGCATGGGCGGAAGCTGCCTGCTAGGCCATACCCGCCTGGCCATCATCGATCTCGACGGTGGTGCTCAGCCTATTGGCAATGAAGATGAGACGATCTGGGTGATTCTAAATGGCGAGATCTACAACTACATCGAAATACGCCACGATTTGCTTGCTAAAGGACACCGCTTTCGCACGCACAGCGACACCGAAGTTCTAGTCCATCTCTACGAAGAGAAGGGCCATTTGATGCTCGACGATCTGGATGGCATGTTTGCCTTTGCCATTGTTGATCAGAAGAAGGAACAACTGTTTTTGGCGCGCGACCGGTTCGGTGAGAAGCCTTTATATTATGCGCCCGTGAATGAAGGCAGAGGGTTAGTGTTTGCTTCCGAGATGAAGGCGCTGTTTCCGTTTCCCGGCCTGGACAGCCATCTTGATGTGCCAGCGATAGCACAATTTCTGGCGGTAGGGTACGTGCCGGCGCCCCGCACCCATTTTCGAGGGGTACGCAAACTGATGGCGGGAGAGGCGCTTTCCGTAGGTCGGGACGGGGGCCTGCTGACGTGGCGTTATTGGCAGCCGAGAATCGAATTGATTGGAACAAAAGCTCCGAGCCGGCAAGATGCGGTCGAGAGCGTCCGGGCCCGGGTTTTGGAGTCTGTTCGTTTGCGATTGCGCAGTGATGTGCCGATCGGAGCATTTCTCTCCGGCGGCGTGGACTCAACCTGCATTGCAGCAGCGATTCGTGAGTTGGCGCCAAGCGCGAAATTCAGCACCTTCTGTGCCGCATTCGATGACCAACAGTTAGACGAATCGCCTTACGCGCGTCTGGTTGCGCAACATCTGGAGACTGATCACCACGAAGTCCATTTCTCCCCGGGCGATCTTTTGGCAATTTTCGATGAGTTGATCGATTATTATGACGAGCCTTTTGGCGACGTATCGATGTTTCCCACGTTTGCGGTTTGTCGTGCGGCGCGCCAAGTTTGCAAAGTCATGCTCTCGGGGGATGGAGGTGACGAGTGTTTCGGTGGATATACCCAGATGTTTGCCTATCATCGCTGGCACGGCGTGCGGCGAACCGGTTTGGCACGCGCGGCGGCGAAGCGCCTCCGGCATCTCTGGAGAAGGGAATGGAGAGGCGTAGGATGGCTGAACTTTTTGTCGAAGAGCGATTGGGAACTGGTGCACCCGCCGGAGCGCCGGAATACGATTACTTCTTATTTTCTTCCCGAACATCATAATGCGGCGGAGATCGGACTAGAGGAACTTGAGGCGCGCGCGCTGGAACACGCGCGGCTTCCGTATCCGCTCTCTGCGTTCGAAGGCACAGCGTCTTCCTATTTACCGGAACAGATTATGGTCAAGGTTGATCGCGCGAGCATGCGCGCATCCCTCGAATGCCGGGCGCCATTCCTGAATCCAGAACTGATGAATTTCGCGACCAGCTTGCCGGTGGAATATCACTTTAAAGCGGGCATGGGCAAGGCCATCCTCAGGGATGCGCTTCCAGCGTGGGTTCCGCCTGAAATTCGCGGGCGGCAGAAACGTGGATTTACTCCCCCGCTCTGTCAGTGGCTGCGTGGAGAACTTAAGACGGAAATGGAAAAGAGTCTCGACGGAAATCTGGGAGGGCTTCGATCCCTGCTGAATCCGTCACCAGCGAGAGAACTTTTCCGTCAGCACCTGGCAGGTTTTGATCACAGCAACGCTTTGTTTCGCTGGCTGGTGCTTTCGCGTCGTTGCGGCGAAGCCGTTCTCAACTAGGACTCGTCTCATGATGTTGTCAGGGCAGAGCTTGAGCGGTGCCGTTCAGAACTGAAAAAATGCTGGCCTTAGGCACTTTGAGGCGGATCAAATCATTTATGAGGCAAATCAGGACCGTGACCACACGGTTGTTGTTGCTGCTGTCGGACCAAGCTGCCGGTGGGAGGTCTGCCTCCCCACCTGGCCTGATGGTCGACAGGACGGTCGTTCCGCATAGGATGGGCCATTGAGCTTTTCCAGGTCTCTGTTGCGGTACGGAGGGTTCGCACTCTCTGTCACCACCGCCCGCGTTGTGGGCACGCTGCTCACGGCCGCTACCTTTCCTTTCCTGGTGCGGCGTCTGGGTGTCGATACGTATGGACTGTGGAGCTATGTAGTTGCGGTGTGTGGCTTCACCGGACTTGTGGCGAATCCAGGGCTTACCACCTATGCCGCGCAGCAGGTGGCAGCTCGGCGCGAAGCGGCGTTCGAGACTATTTCCGATGTCCTGGTACTCCGCGTTCTGGCGGGCGGAGTGGCGGCAGTTGCGGTTCTGGTGGTGGCAAGTCTTGAAGCGCGCAGGGATGTCCGCTTCCTTCTTGAGTTCTACGGGGTGGCTTCAGTATTAACCACCGGTCTGTCATTGGATTATCTGTTGTCTTCGCTTGAACTGTTCCATGTGCAATCATTCATTTCGATCGCGCAGCAGAGCCTGTATGCGGTAGGCATTTTCACCATGGTTCGGTCCCCAAAAGACGTGATCTGGGTGCCCGTCAGTATCCTGACCTCGGGGTTCTTGACCAGCCTGATTGGTTGGACGTTTCTGTGGCGGGCCGGGTTCCGCTTCAAATTTTCGATATCCCCGCGGCGGTGGGGCCTGATCCTGGTGCCGAGCCTGCATTATGCGGGATCTTCACTCATGTCCAATCTCTATCATCGCGGTGGACATATTGCGGTGCGATGGTATCTCGGTGAACACGCCCTGGGTTTGTATGCCGCCGCGGCGCGGTTGGCAGATGTGCTGCGTAACTTCCTCTCGGTGACCCAGACGGTGCTGATGCCACGAATGGCGTTGCGCGCAAATTCTGCCGGGGGGTTATTCCGGCTCACACGGATCGCGGCTTCAGTGCTGATTTGGTTCGGCGTTCCTTTGGCAGTGGGTGGCATTGTAACCGCTCCGGTGGTTATACCCTGGCTACTCGGCGGTCAGTTTCAGCAGGCGGTGCATGCTTTCCAATGGGTCGCACTTTATGTAATTACAGCGCCGGCGGCGACGTTGTTTGCGGGGACGATTCTTTACGCGATGGGCCGTCATAAGGCTTATTTCCTTTCTACGTTAGCGGGCGCTGTCACTGCCGTGGCGCTTAACCTGATCCTACCTCCCTGGTTTGGAATTGCCGGCGCCTGTGTCGCATTTGTGCTGGGCGAGCTCGCGGTCGCGCTTTGTGCTTCCCTTTTGTGTCCACCGGAGGTGCGCGCTGCCGCAAGAACTCCGCTGCTCAGCGTTGCGGTAATCGCCAGTCTGCTTATGGGAGCAGTGTTGTGGGCGGCGCTGCCAAAGCATCTGCACCCATTGGCCCTGGTGGCGCTGGGGTGCGCGGTCTATGCGATGACGTGGGCGGGCATAGGGCGCAATCTATTGAAGAGGGAGGTTGAAGGTATTGCATGACGATTGATCTTGAATCCAGCGATGTGCGCCGATCCAATGTGCGCCGATCCGATGTGCGCCGATCGAAGAGCGAACCGAAACTTCGTGGTATGGATTTGGTGCGGCCTTCACTGCGAGATTCCACTTATCTCGACTGTCGACGGAGGGCCGAATTAATCGCTGAGCAGGCGGCGAAACTACCCCCGGTAAAGAACTTGTTAGATGTGGGGGGAGAAGGAAAACCGTACGCTTGTTTTTTTGCCGGCCGCGTAGCTAATCATTATGTGCTGGATGTTGCGCCGGCGGACTCTGTGGACATTGTCGGCGACGCTCGCATCATGCCCTTTGCCGACGCGTCGATGGATGTCGTCCTGATTACTCAGGTTCTCGAACACATTCCCGAACCGATTGCCGTGATTGGCGAAATTCGAAGAGTGCTGAAACCAGGCGGAACGCTCCTGTTAAGTGTTCCATCCATCTTTCCCCAGCACGGGTCGCCTGGTGATTACTGGCGGTACATGCCGCAGGGCCTGCAATGGATCTTACGCGATTTCAACAGCGTGACGGTAACAGGGGAGGCGGGAACGGTGCCCAGCATTTTTCTGGTGGTCAACGTCTACTTGCAATTGCTCACTGGAGCCTGGCCGCGGCTGCAGGAAATGTTGCGGTGGACAATCTACCCGTTGAACAATCTGGCGGGGCTAGTGGCGGGTAAGGTTTACCGCGGGGACCAGTTTGCCAGTAACTATTTCGTAGTGGCTGTGCGCTAGAATTACTTTTTCTTTTTGCTGTCGTTATAAGTCGGGGTGAGATGGAGTGGGATCAAGTCCGAAGCGGATTTTACTGACAGGCGGTGCGGGTTTTATCGGATCCCATGTGGCGGAGGCGCTGATTCGCCGCGGGACGAAATTGTCCATTGTGGACAACCTCGATAGTTTCTATGCTTCGAGTCGCAAGCGACTCAACCTGCAGGAGATTCGCAAGGCCGGCAGCTACGATTTTTTCGAGGCGGACGTGTGCGACATGGACGCGCTGCGAAAGCTCGCGAAGCAGGTGCAGCCTGAAATCATAATTCATCTCGCGGCGCGAGCCGGAGTGCGGCCTTCGATTGAACAGCCTGCCTTATACGAGAGTGTAAACGTTGCCGGGACACTGAACATTCTGGAAATCGCCCGCGAGTTTAAGGTTCAGCGGCTCATTTTTGGCTCGTCGAGTTCAGTATACGGTGTCACCAACAACGTTCCTTTCTGCGAAGACGATCTCAAGACCCGTCCCATCTCGCCCTACGCCGCAACGAAGCTGGCGGCGGAGTTGATGTGCTACACCTACACGCATTTGTACAACCTGACGACGATTTGCTTGCGATTCTTTACGGTCTATGGTCCGCGGCAAAGGCCCGACCTCGCGATTCACAAATTTACCGCGCTCATCGAATCGGGAAAGCCGATTCCGGTCTATGGCGACGGCTCCATGGGTCGCGATTACACCTACGTGGACGATATCGTCGCTGGGGTGGTCGCATCTCTCGAATACGTGCCGGAAGCCAAGCTGCCTTTCGAGGTCTTTAATTTGGGCAACTCGCATCCGGTGCGGCTCGGGGAGTTGATTACGCAACTTGAGGCAGCGACCGGGAAGAAAGCGTTGCAGGAACGGTTGCCCGATCAACCCGGAGATGTGCCGATCACATGGGCAAGCATCGACAAAGCAAAGCGACTCCTGGGATATTCACCGAAGACGTCAATGGAGCAAGGGCTGCGGAACTTTGTTGACTGGTATCGCTCAACCGTCGCAGGCACCGGTAACGGGTGAGAAGACGCAGTTGGGAGCGCGTACGTATTTTCAGGTGCCGCGACGGAACTTGTTGTCCTGAATCGAGGCCCGAGAACGGAGCCAGATATTTTGTGCTGAAGGTCGCGCGCGACTTAATGTACCCGATTTCCACCCTCTGGAGCGAGGAGTCCAACCAGGGTCAGCGAGTCCGAAGACTGGCGGTTTTTGTCGGCTGGCAGCTGTGGAAGAGGATCATTCGCAAACCAATTGCCGTGTCACTTTTCAATGGGAAACGGTTTAAAGCCTATCCGGACTGCCATGTGTCTTCCGGAGTCTTGTATACGCGCATTCCTAACAGCAGGAACATACTTTTTCTCAGGAAGCACTTGTCCGGGGGGACGTTGATAGATGTCGGATCTAACGTTGGCTCGGTGACCCTTCTGCTGGCCGACATTATCCAAGACGCTATTTTGTTTGAGCCGAACCCATTGGCAGCGGCCCGTGCTCGGGAGAACCTTGCCCGCAACCAACTGGATTTCAAGGTCTATGGGTTTGCTCTTTCTGATGTCAATGGTGAGATCCGATTCGAGAGCCATGGAGCGGTCGACGTCGGAGGGCATGTGAGTGTCCAGCCTCCGAGTGGCGGCGCTACCACCCGTGTTGTCCCATGCATCACTTTCGATGAATTTGTGCACCAGCATGGTGATCCCCACTTTCCGGTTTCTTTGGTCAAGATCGATGTGGAGGGTCATGAAAACTCGGTGCTTCGCGGCATGCAGAAGTTTCTTGCTGAGAAAAGGCCGCGGCTTATCATGTTTGAATATCTGCAAAGAACAAATCTGGAGGAGACACTCAGGTTCTTTGGGACAATTGGCTACCAAGTTTTCGAACTAGGGACGAGTGGTCCGGTCGCCGCCTCTAACCGAGTCGAACCGCTGCAAGATTTGTTCGCATGTCCTTTGGAGCGCATGCCTGCGATGGGCGTGGCCAGCCCAACGTCATGAGCCGAAAGACTGTCATCCTTACCGAGATCATTGCCCCGTACCGCATCCCGGTTTTCAACGTTCTAGCACGCCGGGCGGGACTGGATCTGCACGTAATATTTTTAGCAGAGACGGATGAGACACTTCGCCAGTGGCGTGTTTACAAAAACGAAATCTGCTTTTCGCATCAAATTCTGCCGTCCTGGAGGTGGCGCGCGGGAAGAGGTAATTTCCTGATCAATCGCGGTTTGTGGTCCGCCTTAAACAACGCGAATCCGCAGGTTATTATCTGTGGCGGATACAACTATGCGGCCTCCTGGGAGGCGCTTTTGTGGGCGCGACGGCAGCGGGTACCATTTGTGTTGTGGTCGGAGAGCAACAGTCATGACGCGCGTGCGGGAAGGGCATGGGTAGAATCACTGAAAGCGTATTTTCTGAGGCACTGTGACCGATTCGTGGTGCCCGGGAAGGCTTCCTTCGAATATCTCAAGATGCTTGGGTGTGCGGAAGCAAGCATCCTGACCGCGCCCAATGCCGTCGATAACGGTTTATTTGCGACCCAGGCGGAGAGTACTCGCCGCCATGCAACTGAGTTTCGGGATCGATTGAAACTGCCCTCGCGGTTTATTCTTTTTGTGGGACGCCTGGTCCCGGAAAAAGGTGTTTTTGATCTCCTCGAAGCGTATGCCAAACTGGAGAGCGGCGTGCGATTGGAGGTCGGCTTGGTGTTTGCCGGCGATGGCGCCTCCAGAGAGGAACTGGCGCAACGGGCGAAACGGATCAGCCCGGGCGTAGTTTGTTTTCCTGGATTCGCCCAGCGGGAAGATCTGGCCGGTATATATGCTCTCGCGGAATGCCTGGCGCTTCCGACGCACAGTGACCCGTGGGGTTTGGTAGTGAATGAAGCGATGGCGTGCGGGCTTCCGATCATCGTAAGCAGTGTTGCGGGGTGTTCGGCCGACTTGGTCGACGACGGTTGGAACGGTTACGTCGTGCCTCCCCGAGATTCGGAGAAACTCAGCGCGGCAATCAATTGTGTGGTGCGACGACCGGAACTGAGGCAATCGATGAGCGCGCATAGCCTGGAACGAATTCGAAGCTACTCACCGGAAACATGCGCTGAAGGTCTGGCTGCGGCCGCGATTTCCGCCGGCACGGGGGCGCGATGAATTCCTTGAAATCATGGCAATGGGCTGGGATCGCGCTAGGCTCGTGTCTGGCCCTCTATTTGGCTTATAGCAATTTGCAATACTTCAGCGACATTACCGTGCTGGGCGGGATACTAGCGATGGAGGTAATCATTGCCGGCCTCTGGAATTATGGGCAGCGTTTTTTTACTCTGCTGATGATCACTTTTGTTTGGGCCGGCCTGCATGTCCCGTTGCAAGGCGCCGGGACTATCGGGCGCTGGATCGTGCTGGCAGCGGGCGCGCTGGTTGGCTGCGTTGTTTGGATAAGGGCTCCCCACAGGCCGTTCCAATCGATACATCTGATTGCTTTCTTTTGCGTATGCGCCGCAATTGTCTCCGCCACTGTCTCTTCGTTTACACAGACGGCATGCCTCAAGGCTTTGAGCCTAGGCCTTCTTTTTCTTTATTGTGCTGGCGGTGCTCGCATGGCCATTCTTGGCCGGGAGGATCGTTTTGTCCGTGGGGCAGTCTGGGGATGTGAGATCGCAGTTTACGTCACAGCGGTCTGTTATTTCGGTTTGGGGCGGAGCATCTGGGGTAACCCCAATTCGCTTGGCGCGGCGATGAGCATCGGAGTGTTTCCCATCCTGTTATGGGCATGGCTGACCAGTGATCGGCCCGTGGTGAAGGTCCGCAGACTGATCGCCCTGCTTGTTTGCGCGTACCTCATTCGGTTCAGCTTGGCGCGCGCCGGGATGGCTTCCGTGATACTCGTTAGCGTTCTCTTATGTGTGTGCCTGCACCGCTATAAATTGCTGGTGAAGATGGTTGCACTCGGTTTGTTCGTATTCGCGGTCATTGGGATGTGGGCGCCAGAAACTTTAAGCAAAGAGCTTGGAGACTTGAAGGACGATGTGCTCTACAAGGGGCACAAGGAAGAAGGCGTGATGGGTTCACGGCGGACGCCATGGGAAAAGTCGATCGCCTCAATAAAGGAACATCCATTGTTCGGAACGGGCTATGGCACGAGTCCGACGGGCGAGAGTCCTGGACTGAATATCGGAAATGTGAGTACGTCTGCCGCAACCGAACGCGAGCACGGGAGCAGCTATATAACCATCGCAGAGTGGGTGGGGCTTTTTGGTGTGTTGCCCTTTGTGGCCCTCCTGGCCATGACGGCCGCGAACGTATGGAAGGTGTGCGTGTGGATGAACCGAACCGCTGACCCCAGTCACTACTCGGTTCCATTTGCCATGGTGGTGATCTCCGGTCTCTGCCATGCCACCTTCGAGGATTGGCTTTTTGCAGTGGGTTCTTATCTCTGCGTTTATTTTTGGGTTTTCGCGTTTCTACTTGCAGATCTAGTTCCCGCCACGGTTGTGGTTCCGGCAACCCCGGTCTCTCTAGCTACCCGTCCGTTGGCTGCCGGTTTTGGAGCTGTCGTGCCCAACCGATGATCAGATTGTTTATCAATGGCCTGGCGGCGAGTGCGGGTGGAGGTCTCACGTATTTGCGTAATGTGATTCCCCACCTTGCACGGAGAGTGGATGCGGAAACCACGGTGCTGTTGAATCCGGCACTTCGCCGGGAGTTTGGGAAACAGCCGAAAATTGCCTTTGTCGAATCCTTAGAAAGTTTCCCGCCATGGCGTCGTTTTGTTCACGAGCAGACGACGCTGCCGAAACTGATCCGGCAGAGTGGCGCGCAGGTGTTGATTTCCGCGGGAAACTTTGCGCTTTGGAATTCTCCCGTACCGCAAATACTCCTCTCTCGTAACTCGCTCTACACCTCCGGCGATTTTTATCGCGACCTGCGTTCGCGCAGAGAATACCGCATGTGGCTGGAGACTCGCCTGAAGAGCATCTTTGCGCGGCGCTCGGTTGGCTGGGCGGATTGTACGGTTGCGCCTTCCCAATCGTTTGCCGAAGAATTGAAACTCTGGACCGGAAGAGATGTTACTCCGATCTATCACGGCTTTGATCACGATCTTTTCTTTCGAGACAGCCCGGCTTTGCCGGAAGAGATCCAGCAGAAGTTCGATACTACCGCAGGCTCTGTGCGCCTGCTTTTTGTAAGCCATTACACCTACTATCGGAATTTTGAGACTCTGATCCGTGCTCTCCCAACGCTAAAAGCGGCCCTCGCCCCGCGCAAACTGCGCTTGATTCTTACCTCTGACTTACGTCCGAGCGACGGTTACCGGACTGATTTGCCGGCCGCGTTACTGCGGCAACTGGATGTCGCAGCCGAGGTCATCCGGTTGGGTGCGGTTACTTATCGATCCCTCAGCCATCTGTATCGAGCATGCGATGTGTACGTGACTCCCGCTTACACGGAGACTTTTGCCCATCCGCTGGTGGAAGCAATGGCGAGCGGATTGCCAATCGTAGCCTCCGATTTGGCTGTGCATAGGGAAATTTGCGGCTCTGCTGCGTTATACTTCGCGCGCTTTTCTCCCGATGAATTGGCGCAAAGGGTTTTGGAAGTGGTGTCTTCTCCGGCGCTCTCCACATCGTTGGCGGAAAAGGGCAAGCAACGCGCGAAATGTTTTAGTTGGAGCGAACATGTCGATGAAATCGTCGCTCTGGCGACTCGACTAGCAAGTTCACGGGCGGGTTTCGTCGGGGCGACCCCCCATGCGCCAGTGTCTTCACAAGAGGATCCCAGGTCATGATCCTGGAGCACCTTCCAACCTCGGAGCACACATGCGATCTCTGCGTTGTCGGCTCCGGGCCCGTCGGCATGGCCCTGGCTCTCGAATTTGAGCGGCTCGGGCGTGACGTCCTCGTGCTCGAATCTGGGCGAACCGAAGTTTATCCGGAACTAGCCGAGGCTTCGCGCGCGATCCTCGTCAGCCCGCAGCGACACGCGCCGATGGAGACGGCAGTGTGTCGCGCCCTCGGCGGCACGTCCTGGACATGGGGCGGCCGGTGTGTAGCTTTCGACGACCTCGATTTTGACGCAAGGGTCCAAGTGCCTCATTCCGGTTGGCCCTTTGCCCACGATGCGGTTAAGGCCTGGTACGCCAGAGCTGCACAATACCTGCTATGCGGTGATGACACCTTCTCTTCACCGATTCGGCATCTTGGCAGTCTCGGTCCCGACGTATCCGCCGCTTCTTTGGAGCGGTGGTCGACCGAACCCCGGCTCGCGTTGGTTCATGGCAAACGGATCGAGCGCTCCGAACGGATCACGCTCTGTCTGAATAGCACCGTCGTCGATCTCGACCTCGGCAAGGACGGTCGTGCGGTCGAGAATATCGTGGTCGCAAGTCCCAACAGCCATTCGATGGTTAAGGCGCGCACCGTGATACTGGCTGGCGGCGGGGTCGAGACAACACGCCTTTTGCTCGCCGTGCAAGGCCGCTGGCCCGGGCATTTCGGTGGCACGGGTGGCCCACTGGGTCGCTATTACATGGGCCATATTTCTGGAAAGATCGCGAATATCATCCTTAACGATCCAAGCGCGGTTGCGGATCTCGATTTCCAACTCGACGCGACCGGAGTCTATATCCGGCGGCGTTTCATGCTTACCGAGGCGGCACAGCGAACACATGGGCTACTCAACGCCGCCTTTTTCCCTGACAATGCGCCATTCCATGATCCTCACCACCGCAGCAGCGTGCTGTCGGCGGTTTTTCTGGCGCTGGCTCTACCGCCGGTCGGCCGGCTTCTCCTACCGGAGGCGATCCGTGTTGCCCATGTCGGTCCCAAGCCGCACCGTATTGGCGCCCACATCGTGAACGTCGTCTACGGAGCGCCCGTCGGTATAAGAGACCTCTTCAAGATCATGCGCGAGCGATTTCTGACCACGCCTCGCAAGCCCAGCTTCCTCGTCCGAAATCGGGACGGTGTATACGCTCTCCACTACCACGCTGAGCAGGAACCTAATCCTGAGAGCCGCGTCATCCTGACCGATGAAGTCGATAGGTTTGGTGTGCCGCGGGTAGCAATCGACCTCCGCTTTACCGGAGGCGATTCGCGCAGCGTGATCGGTTCCCACCGTGTCCTGGATGAAGCCTTGCGCACCAGTGGCGTCGGCAGGCTGGAATACTGGCACCCGCAGGATCAACTGCACGACCGCGTCCTGGCACAGGCAAGTGACGGCCTCCACCAGGTGGGAACGACTAGAATGGGACAGGACCCAAAAGATAGCGTGGTTGATGAGGACTTGAAAGTCCACGATATTGCTAACCTTCATGTCGCGTCCTCAAGTGTGTTTCCAACGACCGGACAGGCTAATTCCACTTTGCTCGCGACCGCGCTTGCCATTCGACTCGCCCACCATCTCAACATGAAGGCCGCCGGGATCCGAACAGGAAGGGTCGATGATCTAAGGGTCGATGATCTAAGGATCAATGATCTAAGGATCAATGATCAATGACGATGCGGCATGTTGAGTTCGCGCCACTGTCCCGGACCGTATCCGTGGCCGGCTTCGGGTGCGCCTCGCTCGGTTCTCGCGTCGACGCAAAACGGGGGACAGCAGCGTTGGCCCGAGCCTTTGACGCCGGCATCACATGGTTCGACGTCGCACCTTCCTACGGCGATGGCCAAGCCGAGGTCTTGCTAGGTAAGTACCTCGCCAGCAAGCGCTCACAGGTCGTGATCTGCACCAAGGTCGGTTATGTGCCGGGCCGCGTGTCGCTGGCCATGCAGCTTGCCAAGCCCTTACTGCAGAGAGCACTTATTTTGCGTCCGCAATTGCGCAAATTTGCCATTAGGTTCCGGCCGCCCGCGAAACGCGTGGAATTGACTGGGGCGTTCATAGAAGCCAGCATCGTGGAGAGCCTGCGTCGCTTACAGACGGATTATGTAGACGTTATCGCACTGCACGAGGCAACCCTTGATGAGCTGCAGCGTGATGACGTGTTGCGGGCGCTGGACGATGTCACCGGCAAAGGTTACGCTCGCGCCATCTCTTTGGCAGGCGATGTCACTGTCGCGCTGGCCGCTGTGGCAGTATCCGAACGCTTTCGCATAGTTCAGTTGGCCAATAACCCGTTCGTGCCGAATGTAGCGCTGGCAAAACAGCAACTGCCGGCGAATCGAACCATTGGTTTCGTCACCCACAGCGTCTACGGCCATCAAGGCTCTTTGGATGCTTTGGCCGCCATGATCAATAAGGAAGCCTCGAAGCGCGCCTTAATGGACTCCGCTGGATACAGCGGCACACCGCGAAACGCGGCCGCTGCCTTCCTCCTCGACTGGGCCTTAGCCAGTAATCCAGACGGCGTGGTTCTGCTCTCGATGTACCAGCCCCAGCACTTAAGGTTCAACCTCAGCCACCTGACAACACCGCCTCCAGCGGAGGTCGTGTTAAATTTGGCGGCCCGCTTGACCTCGCAGTAACCCGGCACAGGCCGAGAAACCTGGCGGAATGAGGTCTAAAACAATCATGACTTGTGAGCCGATATGTGCGAAGCGTCTAACCAGCGAACCTTCATGAAACCGAGGGATCGTAACCGCTTCACAATCTTTGCCGGATTTTGACGCAGCCCCCGCTTTTCCAGCACCTCGAAATGCAATTCGCAAAAGACTGCTCTGCATTGCGCTGCGTTTAGCGTAGTTTGCATCCCGGAGATTACTTCATACTCAAAACCCTCGACATCGATCTTCACGATATCAGGCTGCGGAAGGTCAAGGTCGTCTCCACGAGCAACTTGAACTTCCGCTATGTTGCCGTTGAGCACAGCAAGCGAACTTGCGTCGTTGGCCAAGCTCATCGGAAGCATCCCAGATGTGTCGCCCAAGGCGAGGTTTACGAAGGTGGCATTGGGAAGGGATAGTTTCGATAAACGGGAGAATGTCTCGGGGACCGGTTCGAAGGCGACTACCCGAGAGGCGAGGGCCGCCATTCTTTGCGAGTAATACCCCACATTCGCACCCACGTCCCACACGCAGTCACCAGAACGGATTTCCGCCAGCAAAGAGCGTGAAAAAACATCTTCGTACCCCGTCCGCCAGACCGAGCGAACTCTATTCAACAAGGGCACCAGCCCAGACCTTCGGAGCAGGGAGCGAGCCTGTGTCTGAAGTTCAATCAGCATTGCAACATTCACTATACTGGGAGTGTCTTGACCAGGCTTCAGAATAATCGAGAGTACATTCATCGTTTGCACGTTTTGACGCTGACACCATTTTTCCCGTCGGACCGAAATGAGGTGAGCGGTTGCTTTGTTGCGGAACCGATTGAACAGCTCAAGCAGTTCGGAGTTGACTCCAGCGTGATTGCAGCATCGCCGATCTACTATCCTCGAAAACATTCGAGTTCATCGGCGGCGGCAGAATGGGTGCGATATCCGCAAGTTCCCGGAACTCTCGGCCTCTCCAGTGCGGGAAAGTTGCTCTACGCGCGGCTGCTGCGACGAATACGGAAGCTGCACAGTGTGAAGCCGATTGATGTTATACACGCACACGCGGCCCTCCCATGCGGACATGCAGCGGCATTGCTTTCCCGGCGTTTGAATATTCCGTTCGTGGTGACGGTCCATGGGTTGGATGTGTTTAACACTTGCTCTGCGGGCGGAATTCCGGCGGCGTGGCGGCGGAAAGTCTCGCTGGACGTCTATCGGGCGGCGCGGACGGTAATCTGTATCAGCGGCAAGATGCAAGAAATCCTGAAAGCCGGAACGCCGGCGTGCAGCGCTATTGTGTACAACGGTGCAAATCCGATTCTTTTTTCGCCGAGTCCCGATGAGAGGGGAACGTTGGATCCGGAGATTTTGATCGTCGGAACATTGCTGCGGAGCAAAGGCCACGAATTGCTTTTAAGAGCACTCGGAAATCTCAGGCATTCCTTTCCCCGGCTTCGATGCCGCATCATCGGAGAAGGGCCGGATCGCGGCCGATTTGAGGAACTGGTTCGCGGTCTGGGCATCGGGCAGCAAGTTCAGTTTGTCGGACGGCAGAGCCGGTCCGAGGTAGCAGAAGCCATGCGAGGCTGCTCCGTATTCGCGTTGCCCAGCCGGAACGAGGGCTTGGGATGCGTATACCTCGAGGCGATGGCCTGCGGCAAACCGGTGGTCGCTTGTCGCGGACAGGGAATTGAGGAACTGATTGAACATGGCAAGAATGGTTGGCTCATCCCGGTCGATGGAGTCGAACAACTTGTGCACGGACTCTCCGCATTACTTGGGTCGCCCGAACGGCGCGCGGGCATCGGAGCCGCGGCACGTCAGACGATCCTGGAAAAGTTGACACTGTCGCATCAGGCGCAACATCTGGCCAGGATTTACCACCAGGCGATTGCTTACGTGGCAGGCCAATGACGATGATGACAGCAGCCCGCCCTATCTGGCGCTGCCTGCTCACTCTGGCCAAGTGTGATCTTGGCTCAGGTATCATGAGCAGGCAACGATCTCTCAAGTATGTGCGGAATTTTTGGTGTCGTGTCTCGCGGGACGCTCCTGGCTGGTGACGTTCTTCCGAAAGCCGCGCGGGCCCTCGCTCACCGCGGTCCTGACGACTCCGGCACTATCCTGCTGAACGCGGCTGACCAGGAGATCGCATTCGCCCACACCCGCCTCTCGATCATCGATCTCTCTCCGCTTGGTCACCAGCCCATGCAGGATCCGGCAACCGGCAACTGGATTGTCTTCAATGGCGAGATCTACAACTTTCGCGAACTGCGGAAGGAACTTGAAGCCTCCGGCGTGGAGTTCAAGAGTCATTCCGATACGGAAGTGATTCTCGCTGCCTATCGAGTGTGGGGCGAGTCCTGCCTGACACGGCTGGGTGGCATGTTCGCGTTTGCCCTCTGGGACGCGTCGCGAAAGCGGCTGCTGTTGGCGCGCGATCCCATGGGAATCAAACCTCTGTATTACCACCATTCAGAGCAGACTTTTATTTTTGCTTCGGAGGTCCGAACCTTTTTGCAGACGGGACTCGTGCCGCGAAAACTCGATCCCACCGGCGTTTTAAGCTATCTGACGTTCGGTTCCGTGTACGAGCCATGGACGATCGTGGAAGGGGTAATGGCCGTTCCGCCAGGACATCTGCTTACGGTGGAGA
>DATFVD010000316.1:0-12057 GCA_035260505.1 Terriglobales bacterium | reverse complement strand
GACTTCGGCCATGCGCACACGCGCCTCGCTGCGCGGGCCCCAACCGGCGCGCCGCCGGTACGTACCCTCAGGTTCCGCCGCCAGATAGACCGAGCCGGTCTCCGCTCCAAACAACGAGATCACCTGGCGCAAGGTCAGGTTCAGAATTTCATCCAAGTCGAACGACTGGGTTGCGATGACTGCCATCGCGTTAAGCGCATTCAACTCGCGATTGCGCCGCCGCATCTCGTCTTCGGAGCGTTTCTTCTCCGTGATATCGAGAACGAAACCCTGATAGCGCTCAATGTGTCCGCTCGAATCGCGCGTGGCAAAGCAGCTCTGGGCCACCGCCAGCAGCGTGCCGTCCTTCCGGCGCACCGTAATTTCAAAATTGCGCACGTAGTTGTGCGCCTCGATTTCCTTGCGAAAAGCCTCTCGCTCCTCGGCCACCCCGTGGAGCACGCTGCCCATGTCGAGGGCCATTAATTCGTCCCGGCTGCCATACCCGAGCATGGTGACAAAGGCGTCGTTGCAGTCGAGCAACTTGCCATCCGGCGTCGCTACGAACACCCCTTCTTGCGCCTGCTCAAACAGCATGCGGTATTTTTCTTCCGCCACTTGACGCGCGGTTGTATCGTGCACTACATGGATGGTGCCTTTTTGCTGGCCTCCCTGCTCCGCATACGACGAGGTCGAAACCACCGATTGTCCGCCAAAGCACGGGTCGATTCCTTCCGTCAGCCCTGAGCCGCGTTCACAATATGGGCATCCGGTCCAGTGGCCCCTTAGCGGCAGAACCTCTTCGCAGAGATGGCCCAATACATCGGCCGGCGCCTGCTCCAGCCGTTGTAGCAGAGTTTGATTTGCCTTGAGGATGCGGAAGTCCGCGTCGTGGGCCAGAATCAGATCCTGGATCGAATCGAAAGTATTCATCCACTGCCGCTGCGAGCGGAGCACTTGCTCCAGCAAGCGCAAATTTTCGACAGCAATACCCAGCTTTTGGACCGCCGTTTCCAGAAACGCCAGTTCTTCCTGGGTATGGCGCCGGCTGCCGGAGCAACCGAGGGACAGCATCCCGATCACCGTCTTCTTACCCAGCACCGGCAGCAGCAGCACGTGATGAATACCGTGCTTCTCCAGATGTTCCCGCTCCGGCTCTGACATCTCCGAAGCTGTTACCACAGCCACCCGGTTCTCCTGGAGGACGCGAGCCTGAGTCTCGTCAGGGCCTTGCCCGATCCCCGCTTGCCCCAGGGTTCGCAGAAATTCCGGCGACAAGCCGGCATGCTGCGTTGGCACCAGACGATCGCCTTCCATCAACTGGAACCACGCTGCCTTCGCCCCGACTACGGCTTTCAGCTTCTCCAGCGCGGTCTGCATCATGGGGGCGTGATTCTGGCCGCGCGCGATCGTGACCGTCAATTCGTTGAGTACGATCAGCCGGCGCGTGCGCAACCGCGAGTCGTCGAGCACCACCAGCAGCATGCTTGAGCCGAACAGCACTTCGGCGAACAGGTAGCCTTCACTCGGAATATGACTGGTGAACGTGGGCCAGTTAAGATTCAGCGTCAGCAGCCCGGCGCCGAACAAGAAAGGGCCTAGCCCAATACGCCCGAACCGGTACCGCAGCAGTTCGACGGCCGCTCCGGCCGCAATTAACCGGCATGACACTTCCAACCCCAGACCGAGGGCTTTCGAATCCGGAAAATACATCGGCCGCATCGCGGCACAGACCATCAACACCCACGAAACTGCCGCCAAGGCCGTCAGTGCCCGGCGCGCCTGCGCCGACATGAGTGCGGCCGCCGCCAATAACGCCATCGCCAGCATAAAGTCGGCTTGCGCGAATGCCGCCATCGACTTCGACGAGCCGTGCAACTCGGCCGCGCCTGCTACGCATAGAAATGCGCCATAGGCGACCCAGCCCGCTCCCCACACCAAAAGGCATCGTTCCCGAAAGACCCGGAAGAAAAGCAGGCTGACGACGACCACGATCAGGGCGGCCGTTTCCCGGGCTGTCAGCCAGGGCCCGGTCAACACGCCAAGCGAATTCCCAAATAGCCCGGCAGTATCCATAGATAAGCGCACGAACACCTAAGCTCTTTGAATATCATGGTCTCCGGCCATCATTACCGGATTTCGGTCTCCCTTTGGTTACTTTCGGAATGTGAAGGCGTAGCCTAAAATGAGAGATATATTCATCCAGACCATGCCGAATGACCGCATTCTTGTTGTAGACGACGAGGAGACAATTCGCGAGATTGTCTGCTCAACCCTCAGCGGAGCCCATTTTCAGACGCGCGCAGCCGGTAACGGCATCGAAGCCCTTGCCATTCTTGAATCGGGGGACGAATTCGATCTCGTCCTTTCCGACCTGATGATGGCCGAGATGGATGGCATTGCCTTTCTGGAGCGTGCCAAGGAACGTTACCCCGACATGCACATCGTGATGGTCACCGCGGTCCACGACATCGGGGTCGCTCTCCAGGCGCTACGCAATGGGGCTTACGACTATCTCCTCAAGCCTTTCGAGCGCGAGCAACTGCTGGCCACGGTTCGCCGGGCCCTGGAGAATCGCCGCCTCAAGCGCGAAAACGATGCCTATCGCACCAACCTCGAGGCGCTCGTTGCCGCCCGCACCCAGCAATGGAAAACGGCGCTTTCCAACCTGGAAAAGTCTTATGACATCACCCTCGAAGCCCTGGGCGATGCACTCGACGCCAAGGACGCCGAGACCGAAGGCCACTGCAGACGCGTCACCGCATTCACCATCGCGATTGCGCGCAAGATGGGCCTGCCCAAAGAAGAAATCAACGTGATCGCTCGCGGAGCCTTTCTGCACGACATCGGCAAGATGGCCATTCCCGACGCCATCCTGCTGAAGCCGAGCAAACTCACCGAAGACGAAATGGCGATCATGCGGGAGCACTGCTACCGCGGCTACAAGATCGTCTCCCGAATCCCCTTTCTAGCTGAGGCAGCGGAAATCGTTTACTCCCACCAGGAGCACTATGACGGATCCGGCTATCCCCGTGGCCTGAGCGGAGACGATATCCCCCTCGGCGCGCGCATGTTCTCCATCGCCGACACTCTCGACGCCATGACCACGGCCCGCCCCTATCGTCCGGCGCAATCCTTTGACGCCGCTCGCAAGGAAATCGAACTCTGGTCCGGGCGCCAGTTCGATCCGCAGATCGTGAAGATATTCCTGGAAATGCCCGACAATATCTGGGATGACCTGCGGAAAGACATCAATGGGCCTAATCCGAACGGGACAAACCCCTCTTTCCCAAAGATATAGCCCGAAGGTTTAGCGCCGCATACTTCCAGCAGACCTTTGTCACACGAACCGCACAACGCTGCCCCGCATTTCATCCAGCCCCGGGTATCGTTTAAGCCTCATTTTTTCTTGCTCTGCTTTTTCGATTGCAAAATCGGGAAGGTGATCGCGTTCTAAGAGCGGAGGTGTATAAGGAGAGCTTTAGCTTCGTTTTCCTTATGCAGCTTTCAGGCAGAAGCGTAACCCATCAAGCGGCAGGAGAATTTCCCGATGAAAACTATCATTGTTACCCTTTGCGCCGTTCTCGTTCTGAGCACTCTCTCGATCGCGGAGGGTCCCCCGCTCAGCCCTCTGCCCAACACCATTTTCGTCGGCGCCGATGGCAAATTTGAAACCGCGCCGGATACCGCGCTCATCCAGTTCAACATCTCGGCCCAGGCCGACAAAGCCAAAGATGCCTACGACCAGGCCGCCAAACAAGCCGAGGCGACCCGCCAGGTTCTGCGCGCAAACGGCATTGATCCCAAGTCTGCGGAAATTGGCTTCTTCTCTGTGAATCCGCAGTACGACTGGAAAAATCCGAAGCACAGAGTCATTGGTTACCAAGTCACGACCAGCGTCAGCCTGAAACTCAAGGACTTTTCCAAGGTCGGCCCCGTAACCGAGCAGCTTGCAGAGGCAAGCGTCAGTGAAAGCCAGTCACTCAGCTACACCTTGGACTCGACTGACGAGGCCAAGAGCAAAGCCGTCGGCGATGCCTACCGCCGCGCACACGCTTCGGCGCAATCCCTAGCCGCAGCGAGCGGACGTACACTCGGAGAACTCTCCTATGCATCCGTAGACACTTTCGAGAACATTCGCGTGATAGCACCCATGCAGCGCCGTGGCATGCCCATGGCGATGGCAGCACAAGGCCCCGCCCCGACCGAGGAATTCTCGCCCCAGAATGTGACGGTCACCGCGCACGTGAACGCTATGTTTGTATTGAAGTAGCTGGTGTGGTGCGGATTCTCTTGTCCGCGAACATATCCCAAACGAACATTGTAGTTCCGAGTTAAGTTATGACTCCGGGCAGCCAGGTGGCCGCGCGGGACGCCCGGCTCTCCACCTGTTAGTCGTTGCGAACAATGACCTCGCGTCTTGAAGAAATTCGCGCTGGATCCACCGTCACTTCGCGCTGAATCTCCATCTCGATCGATGTTCCAGGCTCCAGCCTCACATCGGCGCCCCGCGAGAGCATTCCAATCGCCAGCCCAGCTACCCCTCCAACTCCCGCTCCGATGCCGGCTCCCTTACCTCCGCCGGTTACAGCACCGATTACACCACCCGTGGCTGCTCCTTCCGCAGCTGACCTGGCTTTTCTACCAACTTCGCTATCCTGGCGAATCGTGCCTTCCGAATCTTTCATCGACGTTTTCTCTGCTCCGGGAGTGTTCTCGACCGAACCGCCCAACAATACCGTATAGCCGCTGGGATAAATCATCGATGTAAAATGGATCAGCACCTCGGCGCGCCCCTTTACATGCCCGCCACGCTTCACGCGCGTGATCTTACCCTGGATGTATGTTCCGGCGGGAATCACGACCCGGTCGTTAACCACAAACGGGAAGGCCGTCTCGGCGTATACCGGGTCTCCGTCTTTAGCTGTCTTCGTTGAAATCGCCTGCTTGAGAGTTAGGGGAACCCTGGTTCCCGACGGAATGGTCAGCATGGGCCTGCCCGAGTCCACCGAAGGGGCGGCTGAGTCTGGCGCCAAAGATGTCTGTGCCGAGGCGATCCCTGCCATCAGCAAAGCCAAAATACAAGCAGCAACGATTCTCATCGAGCCTACCTCTTCAAGGTTGTCGATTAACACGCTTGCAATTCAGATGCGCCCAAGGGAGTGCTGAGTTAGCTGAGAAGCAGCTATCGGGCTTGCATAGGGCAGCGCCCTCGGCTGTCCACCTAGCCGCTACTTCTTCGTGTCCGGTTCTCCAGAAGGTTGCCCATGAACTGCGACTGCAATTTGTGAGCACAACCCTCGCCACAAACATGCATCGCGCCTTCCTGCACTGCCAATTTTTCGTCCCATGGGGCCAGATGCATCACCGGCACTGCGTAATCTCCAAACGAGCTCCACATGACCCACCAGCGGTCGCTGGCGCCTTTCAGTACCCCGCAATTCGGGCCGGCGCAACGGCAAAACGGACTCGGAACGAAACGTAGGCTTTCGGACATGGCTAAACCTGGATACCCGCTCATTGTAGCCGAGGAGTCCCCGCGGGACCATGTGGTTACGCCGCCTACTTGTACAACAGATATTTTTCCCGCAGCCGAACAAATGCCTCCAGCCGGTCCTGCCAGTCCTCGGCAATTCTTCTCGGATCCTCGCCTGCACCGAGCGCGTCGAGTACGGACTGATTCACCAACAGATCCGACATGCGCTCCAGTTTGAAATCGTTCGGATACAGCTTATGCAGCGCCGATGCGAGTTCAATCCCCAATTCCGGCGATTCCAAAGTATTCCGATCCAGAACGAACAGGTTCACACCTTCGCAGCGTTCTCCAGCGAAGTTACTTGACGACGGGGTGAAGACAATCGGCACGAAGCGGACGCTCTGAATACTCCGCCCGTTCAAATACGCTGCCAAGTCCCGGCCTTTGATCCACGGGGCGCCCAGTACTTCGAACGGTGTATCAGTACCGCGCCCCACCGAGACGTTCGTCCCCTCAACCAGCGCCACGCCGGGATAGAGCGTCGCCTCGGTCAAGCTCCGCAAATTGGGTGACTGATTCACCCATCCCAAACCGGTCGAATCGAACCAGTCGCCGGGCTGCCAGCCTTGCATCGCAACCACCTCGAGTCGCGCCCCAATGTGCCGCTCGGCGTTGAACATTTTCGCCAGCTCACCCAAAGTCATCCCGTGGCGCGGGGGCTCGGGAAAGTAATTCGTAAAATTTTCCCGTCCCACGTCCGACACCGGCCCCTGCACAAACGAGCCGGTAATCGGATTCGGGCGATCCAGAATGACCACTTCAATCCCAGTCTTGGCGGCCGATTCCAGAAAAAATCCAGTCGTGGTCTCGTAAGTGTAAAAACGCGCGCCCGCATCCGCCAGATCGATCACCACCGCGTCCAGCCGTTTGAGCACATCCATCGGCGGACGCCGCGCCGCGTCGCTTCCCCCATACACGGTGTAGACCGTAACCCCGGTCGCGGCATCTTTCGCGTTCTTATTCTTGATGTCCGTCGTATCGAGCGTTCCCGCGACCCCGTGCTCCGGGCTGAAAATTGCGTTCAGAGAAATTCCCGGGACGTTTGCCAGCACGTCAATCGTTCGACGCCCTTGCGCGTCCACGCCTGTCTGATTCGTCAGCAGTCCAATGCGTCGAGGAGGCCCCCCGCGGGTGGGATGCAGCGCCGCGAACTTCGTCTCCTCCAGCACATCGATTCCCGTCTTCACCGTTCCATTCCGCACTGACAGTCTGCGCGCCGCGCTCTGCATTTCGTTGTAGCCGGTAATGGTTGCTACCCGCATCTTTTCGGCTACGGCCGGATCGAGCGCGAGCGTGGCGGCCACCGCCGTTGCCACTCTCGTTCTGAGCGAGATCGCGCTTCCCTTCTCCTTCATGTGCACGGCGTTCGTCAGCAGCACGATATAAGTCTGTGTCGCCGGATCAATCCAGAGAGACGTCCCCGTGAATCCGGTATGTCCGTAACTGCCCACCGGCAGCAGTTCCCCGCGGTTGGTTGAAAAAGGAGAATCAATATCCCAGCCAAATCCGCGCACCGACGTCTCATTCACCGGCTGCTGGGGCGCGGTCATTTTCGCAATGGTCGCGGGAGTAAGCACGCCTCGCCCACCATCCAGCAACGCCTGCGCAAAAAGCGCCAGGTCGTCGGCGGTGGAAAATACTCCGGCGTGCCCTGCCACACCACCCATCCGGCGGGCCGTGGGATCATGCACCACCCCGCGCAGCATGTGATGGTTTTCGTCCTCTTCTGTTGGAGCAATCCGAGGCTCCCACGACCGCGGAGGAAGGAATCGGGTCTCTTTCATGCCCAGCGGTCCAAAGATATGCTTCGCGGCATAGTCATCGAGCGACTCACTCGAAAGCCGCTCAACAAGGGCGCCCAAAATCTCGAAGTTGATATCGCTATAAACAAACGTCGATCCGGGAGCCCACTCCGGTGCGCCCTCAAACGCCATTCGATAGGCTGTCTCTTTGCCTTCCCACGCTCTTATCAAGTCCAGATCCGGGGCTAGCCCCGAATAATGCACAAGCAACTGCCGGATCGTAATATCCTGCTTGCCGTTCTGACCAAACTCGGGAAGGTACTTCGCGACCGGATCGCTCATCCGAAATTTTCCCTGCTCCCAGAGCTGCATGATCGCCGGGGTAGTCGCCAGAACCTTCGTCATGGACGCGCAATCAAAGACCGTATCGAGCGTCATCGTCTCCCGCCGAGGTTCGATGGCCCGGCTGCCGTATGCCTTGCGATAGGCCACATGCCCGTCATGGCCGATGACGAGCACCGCCCCAGGAATCTGTTGCTGGGCGACGGCATCGTTGATGATGGGGTCAAGAACCGCGAGGCGGGAATCAAGCGCAGGTTGGGCGAAGGCAGTTGCAGAAAACAATTGGAGAGCGAACAACAGCAGATATTTTGGTAAGTGTTTCACGTCTGTGACTGTACATGACTCTGGAGATGCGGCTCAAGGCTCAATGGTGTCAAGGATGACTCGAAGTAATTCCCTGTTTGCCTCTGCTCGCCGCCTTTGCTATAACCCCATCAGTTCACAAAATACCCTTGAACCTGACGCTGCCTAATCGAGAGTCTGGATTTTCCTTTCTCGCGCGCAATTTTGCTGCGCAGGATGATCGGTTTCCGAGCGCGTTCGGCATCCTGGAAAAGGCCATCGCCGCTCGCGCGTTCCCCGCTTGCTCGCTCGCGGTCACCTTCCACGGAGAACTTATCGCCCACAAAGCCTTCGGCCGCTTCACATATGATCCGGCTTCGCCAGAGGTCAGGACCGCGAGCATCTTCGATCTTGCTTCGCTGACCAAAGTCGTCGCCACTACCGCCATGGCGATGATCCTCTACGAGCGGGGGCTGCTCGATCTCGAAGCTCCAGTTACAGCTATCGTGCCCGAATTTGGGGGCGAATCTGCCTTGAGTGATTCACGCCGCGCGATTACGCTACGCATGTTGCTCACGCACAGCTCCGGGCTGCCTGCCTACGAAAAGCTCTACCTGCGCGCCAAGACTCGTGAAGAACTTATGCAAGCCGCCTTCACCACGCCCCTTGCCGCCGTTCCCGGTGCGTGCGCCGAATACAGCGATATCGGCTTCATCATTCTTGGCGTCGTCCTCGAACGCCTCGTCGACGAATCCCTCGATCTATTCTGCCAGCGCGAAGTCTTCGGTCCGCTTGGCATGACGCACACGACGTTTAATCCAGCGCCCACTTTGAAAAGCGCGATCCCGCCCACTGGCGACGATCGCACTTTCCGCCATCGTGTTATCCAAGGCGAAGTGCAGGACGAAAATGCCAGCGTCCTGGGCGGCATTGCCGGACACGCCGGATTGTTCTCGAGCGTAGAAGATCTAGCCATCTTCAGCCATGCCATACTCAATGGCGGATACCCGATCGTGCGCCCAGAAACGATCAAACTTTTTTCACGCCGGGAATCCGCCCCCGAAGGCACTTCCCGAGGCCTTGGCTGGGACACTCCCTCGGCTCCTTCGCAATCCGGAAAATACTTCTCGTCCCGTTCCTTTGGACACCTCGGGTATACCGGCACGTCCCTGTGGATCGACCCAGACCGACAGCTTTCAATAAGCTTGCTAACCAACCGCACCTGGCCCGACTGCCAGAACCAGGCAATCAAGCAAATACGCCCCGTATTTCACGATGCGATGATTGAAGCCTTGGGGATACAAGCTTGAAACGAAAAGAGTTCATCCGCAGAACAACGACCGAAGAACTCCGCCGCCTCGGTACCGAGAAAACAAACTCCGCCTCTGCCGATCTCGATCGCAAGTCGCCGCTCGAAATCGCCCGCATCATCAACCGCGAAGATGCGAAAGTTGCCGCCGCCGTAAAGGGGGGGCTTCGGCAAATTGCGCAAGCGATCGAACTGATCACCGCGGCGCTCGCCCAAGGCGGGCGTCTGATCTATGTAGGAACCGGCACCAGCGGACGCATCGCCGCCCTCGACGCCGTCGAATGTCCGCCCACCTTTGACGTGGCCCCGCGCATGGTCCAATTCATAATCGCCGGCGGCCCGAGAGCGCTGGTGGCAGCCGTGGAAGCCGACGAAGACTCCCGCGAACTCGGCCGCAAAACCATCGCAAAGAAGAAACCGACAAAAAAAGATGTGGTCGTAGGCATCGCGGCCAGCGGACGCACTCCCTTCACCATCGCCGCCATCAAATATGCGCGCGCTCATGGCGCAAAAACCGTTGCGGTAGTCTGCAATCCGAAATCCCCGCTAGGCGCAGCCGCACACGTGGCCATCGTCGCGGATGTTGGCGCGGAGGTGGTCGCGGGATCGACCCGTATGAAAGCTGGTTCCGCGCAGAAGATGATCCTGAACATGCTCTCAACCGGGGCGATGACCCGTCTCGGTTACGTCTACGGCAACCTGATGGTCAACCTGCACACGAAGAACGAGAAGTTGCTGGAGCGCGCCGTGGGCATCCTGGAAGAAGCCGCGGGACTCAACCTTGCAGCAGCACGCAAGCTCCTCGCCGCAGCAGGAGGCCGCGTTCCCGTGGCCCTGGTGATGGCCAAGGCTGGCGTCAGCCGCGCTCGCGCTGCATCTGCCTTGAAGAAGTCCGCCGGCCAGGTCCGCAAAGCGATCGCAACAGCTATTAAACGAGGACAAAAGTGAGAGCATACAGTTCCTTTGTTTTTGTATTTACCCGGCAACGGATCGACGCGCTGCAAGAGATCCTGCAGCAAGACGATCCACAGCAGGAGCCAACGAAATGCTGAACGTGTGGTGGCGGGGCAGAGCCCCGCCACCACACAAAATCAAAGGATTGCTCACGTTCCAAGGGTCGAAGCTTCGCCCGCCTTGATCCGCGTACCTGCGGGACCAATAGGTTTTGGCGCACACATACGCATTCCCCGCTAAAATATTCGTAGCACCCGTCTACAAGAGTTGAATCGTGGGGCAGTCCGAGGACCTCATCACGGCATGGATAAGCTCGTAATCCGCGGCGGCAATCCGCTGCTCGGCACCGTCCGGATCAGCGGCGCGAAGAACGCCGCACTCCCTTGCATGGCGGCAGCTCTGCTCACCGACGAACCGGTGATTCTCGAAAACATTCCGCAGGTGCGCGACATCGAGACCACGCGCAAGCTCCTAGCCGCCATGGGCGCCGAAGTCGAACTCGGCTACGGACGCGCCCATCACCGCACCACCATCTGCGCCCGCGCCCTTTCCTCTCCGGAAGCGTCGTATGAACTGGTCAAAACCATGCGAGCCTCCACACTCGTCTTGGGACCGCTAGTAGCGCGCTGCGGCCGTGCTCGCGTATCCCTGCCCGGCGGATGCGCCATCGGTGCCCGCCCCATCGACCTCCACATCAAGGGATTGGAACGCCTGGGCGCCAAGATCGCGCAAGAACACGGCTATGTCGAAGCTACTACTGATCCGCTGAAAGGCGATCGCCTCAAGGGCGCCGAAATCGTCTTCGACAAAATAACCGTCACCGGCACCGAGGATCTACTTATGGCCGCCACGCTTGCAGACGGCGAGACCGTCATGCAGAACTGCGCCCGCGAACCTGAAGTTGCGGATCTCGCCGCGCTACTCAATGCAATGGGCGCCAAAATCCATGGCGCGGGCACGTCCACGATCCGCATAAAGGGCGTCACGAAGTTACATGGCGCCAGGCACCGCATTATCCCCGATCGCATCGAGGCTGGCACCTTCGTCATCGCCGGAGCCCTCACCGGAGGCGACCTCAATGTTGCTGGATGTGATCCCGCGCACCTCACCGCCATCCTGCAGAAGCTCGCGGAAACCGGCGTTAAAACTGTGGTGAAGGCCGACTCCGTCCGCGTCATGGGCGATCAACCGCTTCACGCAGCCGACATGAACACGGAAGAATATCCCGGCTTCCCCACCGACATGCAGGCGCAATACATGGCGCTCAGCACGCAAGCCGAAGGCACGTCAATCATCGAGGAAAACATTTTCGAGAACCGCTTCATGCACGCGCAGGAACTGGTCCGCATGGGCGCGAACATCAAGATTGAAGGCAGCCGGGCCATCGTCCGAGGCGGAACTCCGCTTAGCGCCGCTGCTGTCCTCGCGTCCGACTTGCGCGCCTCCGCCTCGCTCGTGCTCGCGGCGCTAGTAGCGGACGGCGAGACCATCATTGACCGCGTCTACCATCTGGATCGCGGCTACGAGAACATTGAGGAAAAACTGAAAGGCATAGGCGCCGAAATCCGCCGCGTCGGCAACATCTTCCCCAAGCGGGCCGCCGCCCCGGCCCAGTCGTGATGGTAACGATCGTAACCTCCTAGCGGTTCTGCCTGCCGCTAGATTCATCTCCCGTCCAAACCCGGAAACTCCTTGAGTAGACATTATCAGTTGGTGGTCGCTGCCTCGAATTGAAGCCCTTCCGGGTGACTATCGTAATGCTGCCTTCCCCTCTCTCGTGTGGGATAACTGACCTGCGGCCCCGAATCGGAATCGCTAATACCGTGCTGCCGCGACCCGGCGGCATGCAAGGACCCAGTATATGAAGGTTGTCGTTCTGTGCGGTGGATCAGGTACCCGTCTCCGGGAAGAGA
>DATFVD010000315.1:0-4327 GCA_035260505.1 Terriglobales bacterium | reverse complement strand
TCACAACGAGGTCGTTCGCGGACTAAAGCGCCCCGATCTTTTCACCGTGGTCCACGAGCAGTTCTTCACCGACACGACCGATTACGCCGACATCGTGCTGCCCGCCACCACTTTTTTCGAGCACAAAGATCTGCAGACCGCATACGGCCACTACTACCTCCAGGTTTCCGATCAGGCGATGGATCCGGTCGGCGAATGCCGGTCGAATGTTGATCTGTTTCGCGCGCTCGCCGAGCGCATGGGTTTCGAAGATGAATGTTTCCGCGAAACGGTGGATTCAATGATCGACCGCGCGCTCGAGTCGCCCAATCCACGGCTGCAAGGGATCACTCGTGATCGGCTGGAACACGAGCATTTTATCCGTCTGAATTTTGAAGGTGGCACAAACCACGTAGGGACGGACGCATTCGTCCGTCCAGCCAAGCAAATCTTGGCAGAAAACCGAGTGCCCTTTCTCCCCTTCGCTCAGGGCAACTTCCCGACGCCGAGCGGCAAAGCTGAGTTCTACAGCGAGACTCTGAAGCGTCAGGGGCTTGATCCCGTCGTCGCCTTCACTCCGCCGAACGAATCGCGCCATGGATCTGGATCGAAAGCCGGCTTCCCGCTTGAACTTCTCGCCCGCAAGCCTGACAACCATCTCAACACGTCATTCGCCAACCTTCCATCCGTCCGCGTCATGGAACCATGGATTGGGGATCTCGAGATGCATCCGACCGATGCCAAGGCGCGCGGCGTCCACAATGGCGATCGCGTCCGCGCCTTCAACCTGCGCGGTGAGATCGTCCTCAAGGCGCGCGTTAACGGTTCAGTAGCTCCCGGAGTGGTTGCCGCCCGGCTCGATTGGGCACGACTCAGCCCAGGCGGCGGAAATATTAATGCACTAACCTCAGAAAAACTTACTGACCTGGGCAACGCGGCGACGTTCTATTCCGTCTGTGTTGAAGTAGAACTTTTTCGGGCGTGACTCTGGGGGAAGAAATTTGTCCCTGCCTTGGACGGTTCTGACTCTCTACCGTATAATTACCGTTTTCCTAACTCTAGTTTTTCGAGGTAGTTGCGATTCATCGTCGTCATCATGCTATCTCTGTGCGTGCCCCGCGGCTCGGCCATGACATGGGCTCCCAGAGAAACCCTTCTTGGTCTCCATCTTCTTTCAGCGCAAGAGTTTGGAAGCCAAATTCTGTCTGGAATCGCCTCCTCGGTTTGCTGGCACTTCTGCTGCTGGCGGTCCCGGCTGTCGGCCAGCAGGATCTGATCGTCGGCATCACCGTCCATGGCAACCGCCGCATTCCTGCCGAGACAGTCAAGGCCCGCATTTTCACCAAGGTCGGCGACGTCTACGATACCGCCGCCATCGAACGTGACTTCAACGCCCTCTGGAATACCGGCTACTTTGAGGACATCCGCTTTGAGCGCGAACAGAATGCCAAAGGCTGGATCCTGCACATTTATCTCAAAGAACGGCCGACAATCCGCGAGATCAACTACACCGGCCTGAATGCGGTCTCCACGAGCGATGTGCTTGACCGGTTCAAGGAGCGCAAGGTCGGACTCTCGGTCGAGAACCAGTACGATCCCACGAAGATCAAGAAGGCCGAAGTTACTCTGAAACAGCTGCTTGCCGAGCACGGACGTCAGTTCGCGACCATCCGCACCGAAGTCCGCCCCATCCCGCCCGCCTCCGTCGGCATCACTTTCGTCGTCCGCGAGGGGCCCAAAGTTAAGGTGGGACGGATCCGCTTCCGAGGCAACAAACACATCAATGACCGCACCCTGCGGGCGGCCATGAAGAACCTCAAACCCATCGGCGTCCCCCACTCCATCTTCCTGGAGAGCATTTTCGCCAAGACCTACGACGCCACCAAGCTCGAAGAAGACACCGAGCGCGTCCGGGCCGAGTTCCAGAACCGCGGCTACTTCAAAGTGCTGGTTGACGAACCTAAGACGGAAATCCACGACACCGGGCACACGGGCTTCCACATCCCGGGGCTGCAGCCGGGGTTGGGGAAATCCGTCGATATCACAATGCCCATCGAGGAGGGCGAGCGCTACCGCCTCGGCGCCATTACTTTCAAGAACAACAAGGCAATCCCGAACGCCGCCGCCCTGCGCAGCCTCTTCCCCATGAAGGATGGCGACGTTTTCAGCCGTGAAAAAGTCGGCAAGGGTCTCGAGAACCTGCGCAAAGCCTATGGCGAAGCCGGCTACATTAACTTCACGTCCGTCCCCGACACCAAGTTCGACGACGAGAAGAAGACCGTCGATCTGACGATTGATGTGGACGAAGGCAAGCAGTTCTACGTGCGCCGCATCGAGTTCCAGGGCAACACCACCACCCGCGACAAAGTCATCCGCCGCGAAATTGCGCTCGAAGAAGGCCAGATCTACAACTCGCGTTACTGGGAGCTGAGCCTGTTGCGCCTGAACCAGCTCGGCTATTTCGACCAGCTCAAGCCCGACGATCCCAATACCACCGAACGCCACCTTGACGAAAAGGCCGGCACCGTCGATCTCACGCTGAAAGTGAAAGAAAAAGGAAAGAACAGCATCGGACTGCAAGGCGGCGTCAGCGGTCTGGCTGGCGCGTTTATCGGCCTCAATTACAGCACGAACAACTTCCTTGGATTGGGCGAGACGCTCTCCGTTCAGGCGAGCCTTGGCAGCCGCCAACGCGACCTGGTGTTCGGATTCACCGAGCCCTACTTGTTGGATCGGCCGATCCAGGCCGGCTTCCAGGTCTACACCCGGAAAACCAGCTATGATCAGGCCCGGCAGTATGCCATCGCCACCGGACAGAATCTGAATCTGCCCTCGGCCTACCTGCAGAACCTGCAGAACTACTCGCAGTCCAGCACCGGGTTGAGCCTGAGCTTAAGCTATCCGCTGCGCCGTTCCTTCAAGCGCCTGGGCATCAGCTACTCATTCGACCGCTCATCCCTGGTCGCCGTGAGCAGCGCTTCCAAATTGTTGTTCGAGAACCTCAACTTCCGAGGCATTACCGGCCCCAACGCGCTCAGCGGCATCATCACCAGCAAGATCACGCCCAGCTTCACTATGAACACCCTTGATGCGGCCTATGCGCCCCACCACGGCAAGAGCCTGTTCATCGGCGGGGAGTTCGCGGGTCTCGGCGGCACAGTTCATACCATCCGTCCCATCGTCCAGTTCAAACAATTCTTCCCTGTCCAGAAACATCGCAATGCGATTGGTTACAACCTTCAGGGTTCATTTATTACCGGCTATAGCGGGATTGTTGCGCCTCCGTTTGAACGAGCCTATCTCGGTGGCGAGAATGATATCCGCGGCTTCGACATCCGAACAATCTCTCCCATTGCTTATCTGCCCAGCGCCCAGAGCGTTCCCCTGAGAAACGGAGATGGAACCTTCGTTCCCAAAAACCCCGCCGGGCCTCCGGTTGGACCCGACGGTAATGGTAGTTGCGCACCGGTTAAGAACTGCTGGTTTATCCCGGTTCCGTACAATCAGCTCGTGACTCCCGGCGGCGACCTCAGTCTGAACGGGAATTTTGAATACCGCATCACCATCGCCGGCCCAGTCGCCATCGCGCCCTTTGTCGATATGGGCGTCGATCCGATCATTCGTACCTCGCAGTTGCAGACGAACTTGACCCAGTACAACACCCTGGTAAACACTCTGTTCGGTTGTCCGGCACTGGATACGGCTTACAACTGTACCGGCGGAGCAAGAATTAGCGGCATCCCGCGAGAGCTCAGACCGGTCTCGGGCACCAATTGGGTGGTGCGCATGTCCACCGGCATCGAATTGCAAACGATGCTTCCCGTAGTAAATGCGCCGTTCCGCATTTACTACGCTTACAATGCCTTGCGCCTCGACGGCAACGCATCGCCGCCCATCCAGATCTTGCGCTCCATGTTCCCCTGTCCTACTTGTGCAGGTGGAGCCGCCGGCACCTACACGTACGACCTGACGCGCGCGACCTTGGGCTCCAACTACACGCTTCGAGAACCACGCAAGACGTTCCGCTTCTCCGTGGCCACAACGTTCTAAGGACAGCAGTCAGCATTCAGCCATCAGCCATCAGCCAAGATCGTATTCCGAACTATGTGTAATTTCTCAGCGTTTGCTGCTGAGCAGAGGATTTTCCGGGACGTTTGCAACTGAATGCTGAGTGCTGAATGCTGAGTGCTGAATGCTGAATGCTGAGTGCTGAATGCTACTCGATCTGCACCAGTCCGCTGGCGGGCTCGGACGCCGGTGGCGGCTGCTGCGGCGCGCGCCACGCATCCAGTACCGATACCTGGTGCACACACGATACCGTGCAATGCGGCGCGCACGGCTTCTCCGT
>DATFVD010000314.1:0-5158 GCA_035260505.1 Terriglobales bacterium | reverse complement strand
AGACCAGGAAATCCCATTCGCCGAGCCTACCCCAATGGTTCACCGCGGATATCCAGCGCTTTGCCGCTTGGTGTTTGGCGTCCGTGTCCTCCTGTTGCTTGCCTTTGATTTCGAGGACGACGTTGACTGAGTTGCGTAGCCGGACGATGAAGTCGGGCTCATACACGTGGGGGTTCCCGTAAAGCTCGTAGGGAATATTAAATTCGAGTCTGTCATTCCTCACGTAGCAGAAGACAATGCCTTCCTTCGCTAGCTTCTCGAGTTGGAATGTTGCGGCCTGCTCCCATGACCCGGTATCGCACGCGACAAAGTTCAAGTGGCTCGCGCCCGTCATCTGCACAGGCTTTACAGTCTTGAAATGTACGTTTTCTGTACTTCCTATGGGCTTGTAGCGATTCAACCTCGGCAAGAGGGGTGACTCGCCTTTTCCATCGTCTGGCGCGATGCCAGCAATCAACAACCCGATGATGCGCTGAGCATACGTTTGCAATCCCACTTCGGATGGGTGCAGTCCATTGAAATCCACTCGTGAAGTAGTTTCGGGGGTTCCAATGTATTCCTGAACAATACGCAGTACCTGAGGAAACAATGCGCTCCGGCTCTCGCGGCGCAAACGCTCCTTACCTGGGTGTGCGGCTTCGGTTAGTGCCCGCACGATCTCCCGTGCAATCTCAAATTGGATGGTTTGGAGGTGGACCGAGTCGTAGTAAGTCTGTCGATTTACCAATTCGAAACCAAAGCCGCCATGGGAACTCGGATGCCCAATCTGATAGCCGACCTGCGGACGAACAAAGGCATCCGTCGGAGTGCTCCACGCATCGAGGCCAGTTTTCTCGACGTTACGGACATCGCACGTTAAAAGGTTCCGCTTCAATGAAACGACGTAACCCTCAACGACGGGGAATCGAATCTCGAACGCCTTCCGCTCCGGCAGTGCCATTACCTCGTGCTTCGGTCGATCATCTGGTGGCGGTGGATCTCCCGGTGGGCGCCCTTTGAACGGAATCAGTGAAAATGGAACACCAAAGATGTCCACGTATTCAGGCGACAGCATCAGCTCGCCCCGCTCGTCGGGCATAGCCACGTAATCCATTCGGCGCAATCCGCGCCCCACCACCTGCTCGCACAGCAACTGGCTATGAAACGCCCGGAGACCGAGGATGTGGGTCACATTGTTCGCATCCCAGCCCTCGCTGAGCATGTTCACGCTGACGACGCAGCGAATGTGCTCACCCGCTTCACCTGGTCGGCCCACGGTCGAGACAATTTTCCTCAGTTCCTCCGCTGCTTCCTTCCTTGTTGCGTTGGGGTCTTCGCTTTCGGCGGCCGCCAACAGCTTCGAGTCGATACGCAGCGTTACTTCCGCGCCTTTTCGGTTCCAAAGTTCCGGGAAACCCTGTAGCCCCGTTCCGTAGTGTTTCTGGGCTTTTTGCTTTTTCTTCCGCCGCCTCGGCGCGTCATCTTCGTCGTCTTCGTCCTCATCAGGCACATCCGCCTCGATGAGTTCTTCCCCCGAAATCGCCCGATAGAATTCCTTCGCAATATCGGTGTTGTCACAAACCAGGATCATTACTGGAGGCGTTCGATCCTGACCAGGCGCCGATAATGTGACCTGCTCGAGCTTCTGTTTCCACTCGCCGGCCAAGGTCAGCAACGCGTCCTCGGCTTTCCGATAGATCACAGCTGGCTTCGGCTTGCCACCTGTGAGCTTCTCACCGGCTCTCAGATCGCGGGTGATGTGCTCCCACAGCTTGAAATACTTCGGATCAGGTCTTCCGGTGTTATCCATCGCCGGTAGACGCGGAACCTTCGTAATACCACTCTCGATGGCATCGACCAGCGAGAAGTCGCTGACGATCCAAGGAAACGGTGAGCCTTCCGGATATCCGCTGCCGTGGATATAGAAAGGCGTGGCCGACATATCTACGCAGATTCCAATGCCGCAGGCTGAGTTGATCTTATCCAAGCCACTTACCCAAACTGTGGCTTCTTCGAGATCTGCTTTTTCTTCAGCGGTCAGCTTCACATCCTCACCGACTAACGCAGGCCGGTACGCATGGTGACCTTCGTCGTTCAGCACCATCAGCGGCTCTTCGTCCCACAAGTTGCCGAGGCGGTTTTGCGCAAAGGCCTCGGCGCTTTCGGCACCCAGCTTCACGATAGGTGCTCCGCCAACGTTCTGCACTTCCGCCTCTGGCGCCAGCCAATGCCAGTTCGTTACCAGTACCTTGCCCTTGGACAGCTCGGGACGCAGCGATGACGGCACTATGTCGAACTGCTCGTAATAGTTGTGCGGGTCGCCCGGCCGCAGGACGTTCAGTCGCTCCTTGATCGTCAAGTTCGGGCACACAACCAGTGCGCGACGCGGATACCGTGGGTCACCGGGCTTCGTACCGCGATTGCAGAATGCCCACGAAATCAACATCGCCATCACGACCGTCTTGCCACTACCCGTCGCCATCTTGCACGCGTATCGATTGATCGCCTTCACGCCGGCCTCGTTCGGTATGTCGGCTAGCTTTGGATGCTGTGCGAGTTTCGCTACCCAATCCTGGGGACGTGGATTGCGCCCTTGATTGAGCGTGTTGAAATCCTCCTGCGTCAGCTTAGGTGTCCAGCGAGGCTTTTTCCCTACCGCCAAAATCTCCCGCAAGTAGATGACCGTCTCTGCCGCCTCCACCTGGCAGAAGAACAGTCGTCGCCCCCGATCTTCGCGCCACCAGTGCCTCAGCAGTTTCTTTGTCGTCTCGCTGGCGTTTTCCCACCCTGACGCCCGCCAGCGCCGCACGTCATCCCGCAGCGCATTCACCAACGGAAGATCTTCGCGTTCCTCTTCCGCCAAAAACGACATTTGCCGCTGCGCGCTGCCCGTGCGTTCGCTTTTGAACCAATAACTCGCGGGTCGTCTGCCTGGCGTCTTGGTCGGCACTCCAGTCGTTGTGTCGTACAACCAGTGCTGATCCGGCTCCTTGTACGGTGAGCAAAGGATCGGATTCTCAACGGGCTGAATCGGGATTGGCTGTTGCTGCTGTGCCATCAGACTAGTACTGACCCGACATCTGAATCACCCGCATCCCCTCATTGCCGCGCGGGTCAATAACCTTCACTGCTACGCGCCACGTCTCGCCCTTCCCGAGGCGCTCGGGTTTCGGGAAAGGTAGGCTTGTCAATCCACTCAAAGCCTCGAAGGCATCTTCCTCGATCACATTAGCATCGCCGAGCGCTTTCGCAAGCTTCGACCACTTACTCTTGTCCGGAAAAAAGGCCTGACAAATGCAAAAGGTCCGTCCGTCGTAGTCGGTGTCAATAAACCACGCGGCAATACGCCCCTTGTCCGTAGGGAAAAGCGTATTGCTCACCGGGTCATAGACATCCATACCCTGAACCTCAACGGTGAACTCGCCGTCAGCTAGCTTCGTCGGGCCCTTAATGCGCGGCGCGCTGAAGACCGTGAAAAGCTGGCTGCCAGGTTGCGTCTTGAGCAGATCACCCATCGCTACGTCAGGGCGAATAAGGGCCATATGTAGACGAATCTTGGGATGGCTACCGCTTTCGACAGCGTCCTGCGCCGCCGCGTCGAAGCCGAATCCTGCGAAGACCACATCGTCGTAGCCTCTGCGGTTCGCGTCGCGGATCACTTCCTCCACTTGCATCGCCGACACATTACCGATCTCCGGGCCGACACTCACAGCAACTCGCCGTTCCTTTTTGTCACCGTTCATCCAATCGCCTTCTGCATGAATGAGCGACGCTCCCGTCAGTGGATCCAGGCGCCCAAACTTCATGTTTCTCGCTGGGGTTTCCTTCGTAGCTGGAAAATCCACGCCGCTCGCCTTGAGCAAGCGGACTATCTTATCGAGGTGTACCTCAGCATTGATCACCGCCCCTCCACCATCGAACGCTTCTAGCTCGTCCGGCGCACCGTCAATGGGCGTGTCCGGGCCGTCTTCTACGGCGATAACCCCTTCCATCGTGAACGGACCGGCCACGCGTATTACGCCCTTAACTGATTCAGGCTTGTCTACCAGTTCTTCCATCTCGGCATTGGCCGAAATACAGGCATTCACCTCGTCCATCTTTGTTCGCCAGGCAGTGCGGTAGACGGTGAGCGCTTCCTGCAAAGACATCGGCCAATCAGGATCGGTGTCAAAAGGCACGTCCCATTCCTTCCAACCATGTTTAGGAATTGCGACGCGATAGGCTTCCGCTTGCTTCGGTGTCACTCCCTTGAGGGGCTTGCGCGCGGGTATCGATTTGATGAGTGTAGGTTGTGTATCAGGGAGCAACCAACGACGAATCTCGGCTTCCGTCACAGCATTCGTACCATCTTCACGGTGCTTTTGAATTAGCTTCTCGACCAATTTCTCCTTCAACGGAGCCCCGACCTTGGCGGCCTGGTGGTTCAGCGCCTTCAGCTTCTCAGCAAGGATCGGTCTGTGTTTTTCGAAGATTGGATCGAGTGAGGTATTTCGAGCAATGCTGCTGAGTTTTATGTGCGGCACCGTTTTGCATTTGAATGTCGCTTTCCCGCGTACGTTTCCCGTTGGATCGGAAAGCCACGTACCGTTTGGATTTTGTGACACATCTTCTGCGCTTATGGGGCGAAGCTGCTGGTAATCGAATTTTGCAGTCATCAATCGGTGCTTTGCTAGTGCGAGTGCCACGCGACTGGATTCGCAAGTAATCCAACGTCGACCCCACTGCTCCGCCGCATACGCGGTCGTCCCACTGCCGCATGTCGGATCAAGCACCAGGTCGCCAGGATCGGTAGACATCAAAAGACACCGCTCAATGACTTTGGAAAGTGTTTGGACCACATAAATCTTGTCAGATGCAAATCCTGCGATTGTGGTGTCAGTCCAAAGACTAGTAAGAGGGCTCACGGAGAAATCCATAAGCGCGCGAACATATCGCAAGGTATTTCCCACTATTTCTAAGCGTTCTGCGCCTGCAAGCCTAGCGAGACCTGCGCCGTCAGTCTTGAACGTTCCCTTGGCAGGAGTGCACACCGCACCGTTGAATACAAACTCCTTTACATCTTCGCCCTGCGCTGGGCGTTGACTCGTAATGTTGTCAAGTGCATAGACCGTTGAGCCCTTTGGTAAGCGATCTAGGTCAGCCACATTCTCTTCAGTGATCTTAGTTTTCGCGCCCGATG
>DATFVD010000313.1:0-5405 GCA_035260505.1 Terriglobales bacterium | reverse complement strand
GATTACAGCGCCGGCTTCCTGGCCATGAAGCAATACACGTTCGTGCGTGGCAAAATGCGCTTTTTGGTTCCGCTCTACGAAATTACCAGCGGCGATCTGGTCGCCATGATCGAAGCCGACTACATGGGGCAATTGCGCACCGGGGCCGCCTCCGGCGTAGCAACAAAATATTTAGCGCGGCGCGACGCGTCCGTCGCCGCCATTATTGGCACCGGCGGACAAGCCAGGACGCAACTGGAAGCGATTGCCGCGGTGCGCAAGCTGTCCGTAGCTCGCGTGTATGGCCGCAACGCGGACCGCCGCAAGCGATTCGCCGACGAGATGTCGCAACGAATCGGCGTCCCTGTGGAACCCGCCAACTCCTCCTCCGACGCCGCGCACGGCGCGCACATTATCTGCACCGCCACCACTGCGTCGCAGCCCGTGCTCAGCGGCGCTGATCTTGCCTCCGGAATGCATATCAATGCCATCGGCGCAAATCACGCCCACAAGCGCGAACTCGACGAAGAAGCCGTCGCAAGCGCGGACGTCATCGTGGTGGATTCCATCGAACAATCGCGGCAAGAAGCCGGCGACCTGATCATCGCTTTCAAGGGAGATGAAATCTGCTGGACGGGCGTAAAGAAATTATCCGATGTAGTCGCGGGAAAAGTCAGCGGCAGAACCAGCGACACGGAAGTAACGCTGTTCAAGTCCAACGGAATCGCGTCCTGGGATCTAGCAGTAGCAATGCGAGTCTACGCGCTAGCAAAAGAAAAAGGTCTCGGCAGGTCCTTACCATTCTGGCCAGAATAACGGTAGCGTAGCCGCGGCGTTGTAGGGGCGAGCTTTAGTTTATCCTGAGGTCCGAAGGGCGCGTCCCAGCGGCTTTAGCCGCGGTAGACGGTCAGTTTCTGGTTAGCGCGTTCTATAAAGGGAGAGTCAAGTGAAAAGCCTTCCCAGCGACCGGAAAGGGGAAAGATTGTTCGCCGTGCTATCCAGCCCACGTCATGTTGAGAGGCTCTGGGGGGATTACTTCCGAGTTGCCCGTGATCCGCCCATGATCGCCGATCGGATCTCGCCGAAGCTCCGGCAACCATACGCGACAACGCAGGATCTAGCAAAACTCAGCTAAAGGGTTACTCTTCAGGTTGTGAGAGTTGAAGGTTCCAATAGTGGCCCGCGTTCCATATGCTCGGAGTGCTGGGCCAGCGATCAGCTGCAACCGTTTACATGGACGGTCATCACGCCATATCCGTGACGCCGCTAAAATCTAACCCCGGCCCCTCGGCTGCGGGCTCACCTGTGATTTATGGGATGGGGATCCGGTACAGATTGCGCTGGACGGTGCGGCGCTCGAACGCGTAGACATCACGAGACGGAGCGGGAGCGCCTATGGCGTCGATCATATGCGCTCCGGGCAGACGGGCGATTTCCTGCTCGGAGTCAAATCCTCCCGGCGGTATCTTTGGCAATATCCTGCCCGGCGGCAGGGGAACGATATAAGTCCGGCCATCGGCAACTGCTCCGGCGGAGATCCACAGAGAGTCTCCGCCGCTCGACCACTGCAAGCCGGTGTTGCTGCCGATGACAACCGGAGACCCGCCCCTGAGCGGAAACATCTGGACGGTTGCCGATGTATTGCCCGGAAGCGGAGCCCATGCCTCGATCCACTGGCCGCCGGGCGAGACACCATTCAGATGAAAGACTGGCTGCTCCAGCGCCTTGCGCAGTCCTGTCCCGTCCGGCTGAACACGGTACACAAACCCGGAGGACCCCTCCGTGTGTCGGAAGAGGATTTCGCCACCTGGGCCAAAGTGCGCACTCCGGCCCTCCACATTCGGGATCTGCCAGGGCGGCGATCGCCGGTCAAACGGCGCCAGCCAGAGGCGCGGCTTCCCTTCGCCGTCCGGGGCTTCCATCACCACCTGCTTACCGTCGGTAGAAATGTCATAGTCAAGCGACTGAAAGCCGGGCGTCAGGGGCTCAGAATGCCCGGAGTCCAAGTCCGCCACCCACACTTCGCCGGGATCTCTGTTCGTTCCGACTAACCTCGGAACTGCCTTTACAATCCGGTAGCAAAGCTTTTTGCCAGTCGGCGCGAACTTCGGGTAGGCGGCGTTGCCTTCGAGCAGTGAAATCTGACGCTCGCCCCTCGCGTCATGAAGCCATATGGAAGCGCTTTGCAACCCAACGGCTGTGACAAACGATCGGCCATCCGGCGCCATCGCGATCCCTTCCTCCTCGGTTAGCCCGGAGGTAAGCTGCTGAGGTTTGCCGTCGGGGAACTGCTGCCGCCAGATGTGGAAAAGTCCTCCGGCCTTAGACGTGAGGTACACCCATTTGCCATCGGGAGACCATGCTCCAAACGTGCAGTCAGCCCCGGGCGGCCCCACCTGGCGGCCCCGGGAACTGCCGTCCATCGGTACCACGCGGCACGGCCCCCAGTTGCCGTAGTTGGTGAGTTCCGCCACTAGCACCCATTTCCCATCTGGCGACGCGTAGGACCGCTGGGTCATGCCGCGGTCATTCAGGGGAATGTAGACGTCACGCTCATCGATCCGGCCCTCCTGGGCTGTCACGAGGCCCACGCCGCGGCTGTTCCGAACCTCAGAGAACAGCATCTGCCGCGGACTGGACCATGTCAGACCGGTGGCGTTCTGCAGCCATCGCTGCGGCTCGCCGCCCTGCGTGGGAACTATCCAGGTATCCCAGTTGAACTGCGGATCCACGGCCGTATACGCAATGCGCGTCCCATCCGGCGAGAACACCGGACTCATCTTCTTGAGGCTGTCATGCGTCAGTTGCACGGGCTCGCCATCCGGCAATACTTTGACGTAAATCTGGCCCAGCGCATAGTAGGTGGAAGAACTGCGAACAAAGGCGAGCATCCTGCCATCCGGCGAGAGCGCCGGCTGGCCTACCGGATCGGGAAGCTTCGTGAGCGGAACCCACTGCGAGTGGTCGGCCAGACGTGTGGGGCTACGCAACCACAGGGCAGTGCCAATAACAAGCGTCGCTAACGCCGCTGCCGCAATCGCGGCGAGAGTGCTCCATCGGCGCCGAACATTCGCCGGGATCGCGACGACAGCGGGGGCCGGCAGCCGCCGGTCCATGGACACTTCGTTCGCCAACTCACGGTGACCCTCGAACGGTTTTTCTGGACGCGGCGGTGCGGCATGCGGCAACTGCCGCACGGCCCCAACGAAGCGGTAACCTCGCCGGGGAACCGTTTCAATGAACGCTGGGTCCCCACCCAAGGCCTTTCGCAAGAGGAAGATGTTGTTGGAAAGGCTGCCCTCCTCGACGAAAGTGTTGGGCCAAAGCATGGTGATGAGTTCGTTCTTCTGCAGGAGGTGTCCGCTATTTCGGACCAAAAGCAGCAGGGTGTCGAATGCTTTCGGCGTGAGCACTACTATCTCGTTGCCACGCGATAACTTGCGCTCGGTAGGGTCCAGGAGGAAGGGACCGAATTCGTAGAGCTGCGGCGTATCCCCGTTCACCGTCTCTCTGGCCGTTGAGAGAGAATCGCGGATATTTTTTGGGCCTCGTCGCTGGCCTATTTCGTCGCCCATGGCCTCTCCCAAATCCTTGTGAGAACTTTTAGAGAATTCTGTGAGCGCGCCGAGAGGACTTCCAGGGCTGCCGTAGGTTACTTTGCACAGAGAACAGCCGGAAGGCCGGATACGGGGCTGATTCTAGCACCGGCTTCTATTTGCTCCTAAATAATTTACGGAGGCCATAACAATGTTGCGAAACTCAGTTTTGAGAGGGCACGCTGTATGATCACCAACCAAGCCTTGATCAACCAAAGCAAGTCCGGAAACGGACAGGAACCGACCAACATACAAAGAAGAACTTTGATCGGCGGGGCGCTGGCCGCTCTGCTTGCATCCCCTGTGCGGTTGATGGCCGAAGAAAACGATGGACGGCCCAACAATCCTTTCATCCTTCTGCTGAAGGGACTCTATCAGCCCGTGCCCGTGGGTGACGGGCCAGCCAACAACCTCGGCCTGTCCGCGGTTAACCTTATCGACGGTTCGTACTCGAGAACCCTGATCTACCCTGTTTTCGGAATTCCAGGAAGCAGGGACCATGACAGGTTTATCGGCAAATTCTACGTTCAGTTCACAGGGAATTTGTGTGCCTACGAGCTCCCCGGGGGCGCGCTTGCGATGAGCTTCAACGACGTTCCGCCGGGTGCACCCCCGGGATTTAACGGTTTCGTGCCATTCCCCGACGGGACCGGTGGGAGCTACTTGGAAGGAACCTTCGAACTAATGATCCTTGAGGCGACTGGGATTTATCGAGCCTTTCAAGGTGGTCATAACCACATGGTCGATAGACTGCATCAACTAGCTGACGGCACCAGCTTCGATGAATTCTGCTTCTGCAACATCAGCGAGTACCAGTTCCCATAAAAGGAACTGAATCGGAAATTCCTGGTCAAACTGCACTGTTTTAGTATTCGTTGGTTTACGACAGAGCAGTCAGTTTTTCGGTGGACTCTGCCCAACTGACGGGTCGCGAAGTCCGGCGACGTCCGTTTTGCGTACCCTGCCAAGTAAGATAAGCCGCGACCGGCAATTCTAGCATGTCGGATCGCGGCTCAACATCGCCCGATGATGAAGGGTTGGAATTCCTCAGGAAGAGGGCAGCTATTTCCGATCCCTCCGAATCTTCCGTCGTAAGGTCTGATGCAAACGCGTCTGCACTTCTACCGGATAATCGACCAAATCCGAATCGTAGTACAGGCTCACGGTAAGGCGTGTCTGCTGTACCAAAATGGTGCAGTCCCGGCACGTTTTGAGGTGCAGCTCGATTTCCTCCACCACCGTGGCTTCCAGGTCGCCATCGATATATCTGGAAACGCGCCGAAATACGCCTTCGCAGTTCAATGTTTTCCGTCCTGTCGAAAGTGACGATCCAACTTCTGCCGCAGCTTGAGCCGCCCCCGCAACAGCCGCGACTTCACCGCCGCTTCGGAAATTCCCACCGTCTCCGCGGTTTCCTCCGTGGAAAGCCCTTCCACGTCGCGCAGCACGAAAACCACCCGAAAATCCGGCGGCAGCTCTTCAATTACGCTGCGCAAAATGTCGCGCATCTCCGTTTGTGCGTAGCGCTGCTCCGGGCTTGGTCCCCAGTCCTGGATTTGCTGTGGAATAAAGTCGTCCTCGCCCTCGATCGGTTCGTCCAGCGAAACTTGATTGGGCCGGCGCTTGCGCAAGCGCATCAGCGCTTCGTTCGCGGCGATGCGAACCAGCCACGTGTAAAAGCGCGAGCTCTCCTGAAATTGGTTCAGGTGCGAATACGATTTCATGAACGCGTCTTGCATGGCGTCTTCCGCGTCTTCGCGGTTGCGCGTGATGTTCATCGTGAGGCGAAAGATTTTTCGCTCGTAGCGGCTTACGAGCTCTTCGAAAGCG
>DATFVD010000312.1:0-3486 GCA_035260505.1 Terriglobales bacterium | reverse complement strand
GTCGCCTGACCATACAACGTCGGAGAGAAACAAAGAGACACAAACACAACGAGAACCCACCCTAACTTTTTCATTTTTCCCCCTGACACTTTCCCCCGACTTCGTAATCGCAAAAGCTTGCGATGACTCGACGACCTTACGAGGAACACCGATGGCAAAGAGTTTAGGTCAAGAGTGTTCCAGTCGGCAAGCGTTTGGGCTGTGGAAAGTTTGGCACGGAGGTATCGAAAAACCTGAGGGTGAAAGACTTGCCGAAGGAAGATTTCAGGGCTTGAGGAAACGGGCGGGGACGCGATCGTCGCGGTCGAATTGCACGTCATCGAAGGACGTGGCGATTCCGTACCAACCGGGCATGGCCGCGATTTCGCAGCGTTGCACGTGCGCTCTGGAGGCGAGAAAAACGCTGCCGTAACCCATGGGCTTGCTGACGAGAACGATATCGATCTCGAGCGAAGCTCCGATGGCGAGGGGTCTCGGGCAAAGGAAGTACACACCAGTCGAGCTGACGTCGCGGGTAACCAGAGTGACTGGAAATTCTTCGGGGACATTGTTGACGCTGCGCAGTCGCAATGGGAGCTGCAGGGTGGCGCGCGGGTATTCGCGGTGCTCTGGGAGGACGCCGACTGCGTGAGTGGGCACGCGGACGAAGCGGCGGGGCTGAGAGTCGGAAGATAGCGCCGCCAGACCCAATGGCGAGACTGCCGCCGGCTTCGGAAGAACTTGCGGAGCGGCAGCACGCACGGGCCGAGCTTTCCCCGCATTGTCTTCCGGCAACGACCACAACGGTCTTGCGCGATTCTTCGCACTCATCTCGCCCTCAGGAGATGCGGCTATAAACTTGCTGCGTGGTCCCCCAAAAAAGCCCGACCTGCTATTTCGATACAGCGGAGTGGGCCGCTAAAATGCCACTAAACCGGACGGAGGTCAACCTGTGGAAAAGTCCGGAAGTGTCTTAACCCAAACTGCTTAGTTATAGTACCTCGCCAGACGACAGCGCTCTGTTGATTCATTTTTCTTGGCGCGACGGCAAGAATTTCTCATCCAATATGGCGCTGGACACGCGGTCGTTGGCCGTTTACGTTTGTAGTTTTAAGGTGAGCTTACGATGTCCACCGCTCTACTCGAACGAGATCCTGCGCCATCGGCTCCCGATATTGAGCCGCCCGCTTCACGAACCTCTACGCCGGTAATTATCGCGTTCGGGCTTGTGTATGTGGTTTGGGGATCGACGTATCTGGCGATTCGTGTGGGAATCGAATCGTTCCCGCCACTCCTGCTGGCTGGTTCTCGCCATTTGCTGACGGGTTTGATTCTGTACCCTATCCTGCGCTGGAAGACCGGCGCGCGGCCGACAGCGGCGCACTGGCGTATGTCCTTCATTACGGGCTTCTTACTGCTGTGCGTTGGAAACGGCGGCGTTTGCCTGGCGGAACGTACGGTTCCTTCGGGAGTCGCGGCGCTGCTTGTCGCGACGGTTTCGTTGTGGATGGTTCTCATTGATTGGCTGCGACCGGGAGGCACGCGACCTGGAGCGCGCGTGGTGGCTGGGCTGCTGCTAGGCTTTAGCGGGTTGGCGCTTTTGGTAGGGCCTAAAAACCTGGGTGGGTCTTCTCGGGTCGATCCCGTCGGAGTTGGGCTCCTCGTGGTTGCCTCGCTGGCGTGGGCTGCCGGATCCGTTTACTCCAAGCATGCTGGGGGACTTTCCGGTTCACCCTTAATGGGAGCGGCGATGCAGTGCCTTGCGGGTGGAGTTTCGTTGTGGATTGCGGGAATAGTGTCGGGAGAGGTTGGCGCTCTCCATCTTAGTGCGGTCTCGGCGCGTTCTTGGGCGGCGCTTGGATATCTGATTGTGTTTGGGTCGATGGTGGGTTTCACCGCGTACATCTACATTTTGAAGAAAAGCACGGCGACGCGCGTGGCGACTTATGCGTTTGTGAATCCGGTGGTGGCGCTTTTTCTCGGGTGGCTCCTCATTGGGGAAACCATCAACTTGCGTACGGTGATCGCCGCGGGAGTGATTTTGACGGCTGTTTTACTGGTGATTACCGCGCCTCACCAAGGGCCGCTGCGAGCGAAAGGCCGGGCCGTTGAACCCGTGGAAGCCTGATCCCGCGTCAAATAAAGACCTGTTTTTGACGGGCGTTCGCGGATAGATTGGTTTACGCGCTGCTGCTAGTGTTGGCGCATGAACATGAACCGCAAGAACCAACAAATTAAAACCGATATTCCACCGCGAGCCGCCGCTCGCTACTGGCACGCCACGATCACTCGCGATGCGCGCGCTGACGGCACATTTGTGCTGGCCGTGCGCTCGACACACATCTACTGCCGTCCGTCTTGCCCTGCGCGGCGGCCGCTGCGGCGCAATGTGGTTTTCTTTCACACCGGCGCTGAAGCGGAGAAGCAAGGATTCCGACCGTGCCGGCGCTGCCGGCCCAATGAAGTGGCAGGACCGGTGGCGCTGGTCGAACGCGCCTCGCGGGAATTGGCCAAATACGGAGAAGACGAAAGCGTTGGGTTTGCGGCACTGGCAGCGAGGTTGGACACGACGCCGGGAACATTGCGGCGAGCGTTCGTGCAGGTGACGGGTTTGCGTCCGCTCGATCTGGCGGCAGCGCTGCGGCTGGCACGCTTCAAGAAAATGCTGCGAGAAGGAAAAGGAATCGCCGAGGCGCTTTACGAAACCGGTTATGGCTCGACGAGCCGCGTCTATGAAAGCAGCAACGCGCAGCTGGGCATGACCCCTGCGACCTATCGAAAGGGAGGGAAGGACATGAAAATCGGATATGCCATCGCGAAATCATCGCTGGGGAAAATTTTGGTTGGGGCGACGGAGAGAGGTATTTCGGCCGTCTATCTGGGAGACGCGGATGCAAAGCTGGTCGACGAGCTGCGCGAGGAGTATCCAAAGGCGGACATTTCCGCTGCTGGAGATTCTTTCGAGCGCTGGGTGAAAGAGATTGTGCAGCGCGTGGAGGGAAATCCGCCGCGGCTGGAGCTGCCGCTGGATCTGCAAGCGACGGCATTTCAACGGCGCGTCTGGCAAGAACTGCAGAGGATTCCGCGGGGCACCACGCGCACCTATACACAGGTGGCACGGGCGCTGGGGAGTCCGAAGTCCGTACGGGCGGTGGCGAGAGCTTGCGCCACGAATCCCGTTTCGATTGTGGTGCCTTGCCATCGGGTCATCCGCGAGGATGGCAGCCTGGCGGGGTATCGTTGGGGACTTTCGCGGAAGGAGCAGTTGCTTGCGCAGGAACGGGCTGCGGTCTAAGGCCTGGTGATTCGGGATGGGCGAACTGCGCTTCGGGAAGCCCAGGCTATTGGTGAGGCTTCACGCGCGTAGCGTTTTTGGGCCAGTCGGGCTTGAACTTAGAATCGCTAATTTTCAGGTTTTTCATCATGTTGGAGTATTTGAAGAGAAAGTAGTCGCCGGAGCCGGCCTCGAAGAATTTCTGCTGAATGGGCAGCCATGAGGAAGAGTCG
>DATFVD010000311.1:0-11409 GCA_035260505.1 Terriglobales bacterium | reverse complement strand
CTGTAAGCCAGACCTAACTGGTAGTGGTTCTCAGGCGCATCAGGGCTAATTGAGACGGCTTGTTCAAGAGCTTGGCGCGCCCGATCGAGATTCCCCATTTGCAGCGACAGCGTGCCGAGTTCCACCTGAGCAAGCACGTGCCGAGGATTGGCGTTTACAACGACTTCCATCTCCTTTACTGCGGTCGGCAGATCGCCGTGCTGACGGGCAATGACACCTTTGTAGTAATGCGCTTCCATTTCATTCGGGTTTTCCTGGAGTGCGCGTTCTATCTGAAGCGATGCCCCTTCGATGTCGCCATCATTCATGAGGGTCATTCCAAACATGACGTGAGCTGTGGCGTCATCGCGCACGGACACCAGCTTTTCCATTACCGGCCGGGCTTCGTGCCATTCAGCGTGATTAGCCAGCGCAGCAGCCAGTAAATACACCGCGTCAGGGTCTTTGGGCCGCATGGAATAAAGGCGCCGGGCGACTGTGACCGCCACCGCTGCGTCGCCGGAACGCATTCTGGCAAGCACCAGGTGACGAAGGGCTTCCACATGCTCGGGTTGAATCTGGAGCGCCTTGTCCAGCAGGCTCGACTCTTTTTTATAATCCTTGGATTGTGATGCGAGCCGTGCTGATTGGAACCATGCGTCGAATGAATTCGGACTAAGTTTCGCCACTCGAGCGAGGGTGCGCTCGGCTAAGGGGAGATTTCCTTGCCGCTCTTGGACGCGAGCGAGCGCCAGTAAATACTCAGGGGTTAACTTTTGATGAGGGGTTGCGGTTGTCAAAAGCTCTTCGGCATCATCCACAAAGCCGTTCTCCGCCAAAACGCGGGCAAATCGCGGGATCAGGGAGGGGTCGGACCCCGCGCCATGACGCACTAGCGGCGCCAACGCGGCCACTTTGTCCGGCTGCTTGAGCGCGAAATAATCCGAAGCCATGACCGGCAAGGCCGCGGACGGACGCAGACTTGCGGGGATGCTGTTTATGACTTCTATGGAACGCTCGAACTCGCCTGTCTCCTCACAGATTGTTCCCAGGGCGAGACTTGTCTTCGCGTCGCGCGGATCCAGTTCATGCACCTTCACATATGCAGCTTTAGCGTCTTCGCTCCGTCCTTGAATCGCGTAAAGTTCTCCAAGATTACGATAGGCGGCGATGTAATCCGGTGCGATTGCCAGGACGCGCTTAAAGAGTGCCGCGGCTTCTGGAAAGCGCTTCTGCCGGGTCCTGATGACCCCCAACAGATTAATAGCTGCAGTATTCTCCGGCTGGCGTACCACAATCTCCCAGAGTTGCTTTTCCGCCGCATCGACCTGCCCTCGGTCAACTAAACCCTCTATCTGCTTTATGCTTATCGAGTTTGTGGCTCCTTGGCTATCTGCGTGTGCGACGGCAAACAGCATGATCGCGGCCGCCCACAGGATTGGGCCAAACAGCATTCGCCGTAGGCACGTACCGGCGCCGGCATTAGCGGGGTTTGACAGATTCGTTCTCACTGGGGGCTCGAGGCTTCTTCTCTTTGAGTTTCTCATACTGCCGCAGGGTTGTTTCGGCGTCTTGTGCACGGCCCTGACGGCGATACGCGAGACTCAACTGGTAATACGCGTTCGGCTGACCGGGGTCAAGGTGAACGGCGGCTTCCAGACGCTCGATGGCTGGCTTCAGGTCGCCTTTCTCCAGAAGGGCCTTTCCCAGTTCGTAATGAGCGTCCGCATCATTCGGTTTTTGCCGGACGACGTCTCCAAGCATCTCAATTGCTTCGGGCTGCCTCTGCTCGGCAAGCAGGATATAGCCGAGGCGGTACTCGGCAGCAGCATCGCCGGGATTGACCGCGAGCTCGGCCCGAAAGTCACTTTCCGCCTGGTCCCGGTTGCCTTGGCGCAGATGGACCATTCCGGCGCTGTAATTCGCTTCTGGCAATTTCGAATTTAGCTCAAGCGCACGAGAAAATTCCCTGAGTGCTTCAACATCCTCTTTTTGCTCGGCATGGGCCTGTCCCAGATACAGGTGGACTTCCGCCGCGTCGGGATTTTGAACTAACATCCGGCGGAATATTTCATTTGCACCATTGGAGTCGCCGCTTTTGGCCAGCGCGATCCCAGCCGCATAAAGCAGACTGGGATTATCAGGTAAGGTCGGCAAAATGGGGCGAAACGCTGCTGCCGCCTTAGGAAAGTCATCGGTCATGAAATAGCTCAACGCCAGCATCTGCCGCGCGTTGGAATCCTGAGGATCAGCAAGTACATGCCGCTCCAAGGGGGCAATGGCCATCTTGTAGTGCTTCGCGCGAAAACTGGCGGTTCCCCAGTTTTTATCAAGCGCCTTGATATCCGCAGTCCATTTTGCCGCTTCCGCGAAGAGATTCGCCGCATCTTCATACTGGCTTCTCTGTGCCAGAATCACACCCAGGTTGTGATACGCATTTCCGGTCGCTTCTTTCAAACTCGTAAGGTATTGGCTGGGAATCTTCGGCGCGCCGGCGCTGGGCACGGGAGGAATCAGCACGGTCTGGATTTCGTCACCCAATTTCGGGTCTCCCGGCAGGCCACCAGGGTCAGCTTTGCCGTCCGAATCGCCGAGTTTGTGGGCCGTGTCCAATTCCTGCTGAGCCAGATCGTGCTTTCCAAGTCTTTCCAGCGCCTTGGAATACACTTCGTGTACCGGCTCACTGGCTTTTGAGGCGCTTCCATACAATTGAACCGCTTTCTCGAATGATGCCAGGGAAGCCTGGCTGTTGCCGGATTCCATCTGCGCCTGGCCCAGGTAGAAGTAGGCTTCGGGACTGTTCGGCTGCAGATTTACTGCCTTGTTCAACTCCAGCTCGGCCGGCCCGAGATCGTGCTGTTTAAAATGAAGGACTCCCAGATGAAAGTGGCTGGAGTAGTCGCTCGGATTATGCACAAGTTCGGCTTCGAATTCGCCTTGGGCGTCCTTCGCCGCCGCGTCTCCCCGCTGCAGCAGATAAACCGTGCCTAGATAGGAATGCGCCCGGGCAACAGCGGGATCCATGGTAAGCGCCTTGCGGAACTCTTCGGCGGCCAGGTCAAACTGGCTACCCTCCTGATAAGCGCGGCCGATGAGTACGTGCAATTCGGCGGAAGATCCCAAGGAGGTGAGCATCTCATCAAACAAATTGGCCGCATTCGCGACCTGCTTGAGTTTGAGATATGCGAGTGCCAGACTGTACGCAACATCGATGTCGGGGTTCTCCGCCCATGCGGCCTTAAGCTGATCGGCCGCGGCCGCATAGTCGCCTTCCATAAATGAGATCTTGCCCAGCAGGTTCTTCGCGCCGAGCTGATGTTCATTCTTGGCAAGAACAGATAGAAGTATTGGCTTTGCATGCGCCGGATCGCCTGAGCGGAGGTAGAGCGACGCCAGGCTCATCTGCGCCTCCACGCCGGAAGGATCGGCGGCAGTCGCTGATTGCAGAAGGACAAGCGCCTGTGAACTGTCTTGCGCCAGAATACGAATGGCCGCCATCCGCTGCAGGGCAAGCGAAATCACGCGACGATATTCCGTCTCGGCAGATCCGAAGTCACCGGCCAGTTGAAACGTTTCTGCCGCGCGGTAATGTTCCTCGACAGGATCTTTCTGTACTTTTGACTCCGCCGCTGCTGCCGACTGCTTTCGGATCTGCTGATGCGGCGCAACTGGCTTTGTCTTGGGTTTCTCTTGTGCCGTTCCGGCCAGAGGAAGAAGGAAAAGCGGGAAAATTGAAGCCGCTAAGAGCCTGGAACGGACGGCGGAATGTCTCACGGAACCCTCAAGCGAACAGACTCAGTAGAAAAGCGGGGCTTGACTGTTGTCAAGCCCCGCCAAATTATTTCTACAATGATAATGATCGGGTTGTCAGAAGATAAACTTCAGAGCGTACTGAATCTCCCGGTTGCCGATGTTGCTGGGGGTGTTGGCCACACCAAACCTGGTGTTGCCAGTCGTACAGGACTGGATTCCTGTCCCCGCTGTTGGTACACAATGGAAAATACCGTTGGTGATTGCCCCGTTGTTAGTAGCAAAGTTGTTGTCTGTACTCCGGAACATGGGGTGATTCAACAGATTGAAGAACTCCAGGCGGAACTGAATTCGAGCCTTCTCACCTAGGAACCTGTTGCCGTTGAACGGCAGACCCCAGTTTTTGAGGATCGAGAAATCAACGTCCGCAACCCCCGGCCCGCTGCAACTACCCGGACTGGTATTGGGATATCCACCCATCTTAAAGCCTTCCCAGGTATATGTGTTTGGATTCAGCCACTGAGTCCGGTTAGAGCTGGAGACATGGCAGGGCTGGCTGTAGTTCCGGTTTGGCCCAGAGGATGCAACCGCAGCATTGGCGATGCCCCATGGATCTCCGCTAAAGGTCCCGAATCTGCCTGTAGTGGGATCGCAATTATCTGTGGTTCCAGCGGCGTGGACGATGAAGTCTGTGTCGCAGGCGCCATTCATGCCTCCCCGGACTCTCATGCCTGCTCCGCTGAAGAAATTCATGATTGTGCTAGCCTCCCAGCCCCCAACAGCAGCTTTGACGAAGCCGTTGCTACCTTGCAACTCGGGGAGGTTATAAACCATGCTGGCGTTGAAAATGTGACGGCGGTCAAAGTCCGCGTTGCCGCGGCCGGCACGCGAATTATAGGTGTCTGCAAGGCCTAAATCGGGGCTGCCGACATAGGCGAACGTAGTATCGGCAATGTTATGGGACCAGGTGTAGCTCGACTGGAATTGCGATCTGTGCGTGATCCTGGTTTGAAACGTCGCCTGTAACGAGTGATAAACGGACCCGCCAAAATCTCCATACTGATTTTGGTTACCGAGGCTATTCCCATTGCTGGTGCCCCCAAAGGGTTTAAAGGTATATGCCAAGTTGCCGCCGTTCGTTATCTGATCATTGATAAAGGCAACGCGATTGGCGGGCGCCACCTGATTAAGAAACCGTGAAGAGTTCAGATGGATACCGCGCAGGGCCACCCAGCCGATCTCCAACTTGGCATTTTTCCACAGCTGTGTTTCCGTGGTGAGGTTCCATTGCCAGTTATTGGCGACGTGGCTGCTGTTTATGAGTCCGCTCTGTGGCGCGCCGCTAGCCGTCCAGAAAAACAGCGTTTGAGCAGGGCACTCCGGCAGAGACACGGCAGTACACAGCGGGCCGTCGAGTGTCCGATACCCACCGCCAGCGACGGCTCCGGGAGCGTTGGCTCCCTCCATTTGCACGAGAGTGCCTATGGGATCGCGGCCGAAGAATTGTCCGACACCGCCGCGCACGGCGAATTTACCGGTGCCGAAAACATCCCACGCAAAACCCAGGCGGGGGGCGAACAGGTGATAGTTAGTGGGCACCAGGGTTCGACTATTGGCCATTACTCCGCCCGTGCCCGCCGGACACTTGAACGGGTCGCCTTTGGCCAGGATGAGACCGTTGCACTCCGCGTTCCCCAGTGACTGTTGATAGAGCTCCGGACGGAAACTGGAGAAGTTATTGATGGCGTCGTAGAAGGGTGGCATGAGCGACCACCGCACTCCGTATTCCAGCGTCAGGCGCGGACGCACCTTCCAGCTGTCTCCCACATACAATTCCACGTCGGTCCAGCGAATCCGCGCCTTACCATCAGACGCGTTCTCCCCGTAGCCAAAAGTGGTGCCCTTCAGCAGAAAGTCCCCATATTCCTGTTTCGTCGGCGACCCACTCCAGACGGCGCCGTTATATCCGGAACCAGTTTGACCCCCGTTGCCCCACATCTGACCATAGTCGGCGCCGGTCTCCTCATCCTTCTTGTTCCTGCTGTAATAGGCACCGATTTTGAAACTGTGCCGGCCAACCACCTTGGAAAAGTCGTCTTTCCATGAGAAAAGGTCTTGCTGGTTGCTCCAAGGTCCAAAGTGTCCCGTGAGGCCGCTCGGACCACCGCCCCAGACGAGCGGGGTAGCAGTGGCGGTGCCGTGCAGCTTGCCGCTTACCGGGTATACATACGGCATTGCGGCCTGAATGACGCCGTTTAATGCGGGGTTGTCTCCGGCAGCGATGACATTGATCCGGTTCGCCGACCAGGAGAAGGAAAAGTCATTGACGGCGCTTGTGCCGATCGTGGTGGTCAATTTCGCAATAGCAATTTTGCCTGGCTGATCCCAGGCACCGCTGAGCGAGGGGTAGTTCTGTTCGCCCCAGAGTCCACCTTCCTCGTCGGAATGAAGCGCATTTTTCCATGCGTCATTGGTATAGCGGAGCGTCAGCACGTTCTTCCTGGTGATATTAATGTCTCCCCGGACATTCTCCTCGCGCCACGTGACGGGAATCGTCACGCCTTGGACCCAGTTGATAATGCAAGGATCCGCACGGTTGGGAAGAGATATCTGAGAGAGCCAAGCTTGGCCGGCGAGGCTAAGCCGGTCCGAAGGGATCGTGTTGTTTACGAATGGGACGCCGGTGTTAGGATCTATCGGCAACTGACTGGGACACCTTTTCGACGGATCCGGGTTGCTCATCAATTCGCTGAAGTCACCAGTTCTCATCAGGGCAGTCGGAACCTGGTTAGCGCGAACCCGGGCCCGTTTCTCTTTATTCCATTCTTCCGACCAGAAGAAGAAAATTCTGTCCTTTTTAATGGGTCCGCCAAAGGTGTAGCCATAATCATTGCGGCGCAGCAATTGCTTGTGATCGCTGGATTGGAGGAGATAATTTTTGGAGTTCAGAGCGTCATTGCGTCCGAAATAGAAGGCACTGCCATGGAAGTCATTCCCGCCGCCGCGCGTCACAATGTTGACCTGCGATCCACCCGCGCCGCCGAATTCCGGTCCATAACTGTTCCGGAGAATTTTGAATTCCTCGATGGCATCAATGGAGGGATAGACAAGAATGGTGTGTTGGGAACCTATGTCGTTGTTGTTGGCGCCATCCACGAGCCACTGGTTGCCATTGGCCACAGCGCCACTGAAGGAAATATCCACGCTCGACAGAAGGCCCTTGTTCTTGGGATCGAAGCTCTCCGCGACAGCGGCGCCGGGCATCATGGTGGTCAACTGTACGAAGTTGCGGCCGTTCAATGGCAACTCCCGCACTTGTTCCCCATTCACGACGTTGCCGACCGTGCCCGTCTGCGTTTCTACCTGGACGGCCGTCGCTTCCACCACCACCGTTTCCGCGAGAGCGCCCACGGGCAGCTTAATCGGGACATTGGTGATGTCGCTGACATGCAACGGGACATTCTTTGCCTCGACCTTCTTGAACCCCTGCTTCGTGACAGCAACGCTGTACACGCCCGGGTTCAACTCCGGGAAGCTGAACGATCCCTCCGAGTTGGTTCGGTTCGTCCTGGTCGCCCCTGTTTCAACTGAGGTGACGGTGACACTCGCATCGGCCACGAGTGCGCCGGACTCATCGGTCACGGTCCCGGTGATCGTGCCCGTCGTTAATTGAGCAAAGAGGGAAGGGGCAAGGACCAGAACGCAGAGTAGCAACAGGGCTAACGTCCATCGCATGGGAAGAGCCTCCAAACAATATCGATCTTCTTGGATCACAATATCGTTCTTGTAAAATAGTACGAAAGCATTAACAGTCACCAGGGGTTGTCTTGTCAAGAAGAAAAATTAAATCGCGAGACTATTTTCAAACGGCAAGCCAGTTTCCCGAAAATGGGACGTAACGGCTTGCTTTTCTGTGACAATTCATAGTTAAATTCGACCGAAGAGTTCGTTCGAGGCATCTAGTAGGATGAAGCCTTCTCTCGCAAGTTGGAACGAATGGCCGAAAAGAAGCCCAAGCACATAAAAACAGCAGAAAATAATAATGTCACACTGAAGACGGTTGCGGCTCACCTTGGGCTGACGCCCGGGACCGTCTCGGCTGTTCTCATTGAGTCGCCGGCTTCAAAGGCCATCCCCGCCCGAACCAAAGATCGCATCTGGGCGGCGGCGCGGGAATTAAATTACCGGCCCAACTTCTTCGCACGCAATCTACGCAACAGAAAGACCTTCACCATCGGAGTCATCGCGCAGGAGATTGGCGATGCCTACGGCTCAGTTGTCATTAGCGGCTTGGAGAGATACCTGCGCTCGCACAACTATTTTTTTATGACGGTTGCGCACCACCATGATCCGGAGATGATCGAAAAATACATTCGCATGTTGGTGGAACGCGGGGTGGAGGGATTTCTGACCGTGGATACCTTTCTCGACCAAGCGCCGCCGGTGCCGACCGTTGCGATCGCCGGGCATCGCAAACTGGATGGCGTGACCAACGTCGTGTTGGATCACGATCACGCATCCAAAATCGCTCTCCTCCATCTCATTGAACTCGGCCATAGCAAAATCGGGGTTTTGCGCGGACAACCGTTTAGCGCGGATTCGAAAGACCGATGGACGGCCATTCAGGCTGCCAGCACGCGCTTGGGTTTGGAAATTCCTCCCGAACGAGTGGTGGCGATGGACCGCGACGATCCATCTCCTCAAATGGGATACGAGTTCACCAACCGGCTGATGGAGCAGTGTCAGGACTTCAGCGCAATCTTTGCCTACAATGATATCGCTGCCATCGGTGCGATTCACGCTTTACGGGAGGCAGGCCTGCGCGTTCCGGAAGATGTTTCGGTGCTCGGCTTTGACGACATTCGCGAAGCGGCTTTCCAAAGCCCTCCGCTTACAACCGTAGTTCAGCCGATGCAGATTATGGGCGAAATCGCCGCGCAAACCTTGATTGATCGGATTGACAACGGGCTGAAGGCAATCCCGGAAATTAAAATTCAGCCGGAGTTAGTTGTTCGCCAATCGACCGCCCGGTATAGCTCTCGGCCGTGATTCGGCGCTAGCCGTCCAGCTTACTCGAGCTCTAACATCGCCCCTCGTCCGTTGTCCGGAATAGTGAGAACCAGCTTGCCCGAGGATGCGTCCATCGCTGCGTCGATATTGTGACCATCGAGTCGGGCCACGCGTTTGCGTGGCGACCAGCCATAGACCTCGACGCTAATCTGCTGCCACCATGCGGGGTAGGAGCCCTTATGCTCTCCCAAGTGGAGCCGCAAGCTATCGGCAGTTAACTCGCAGTGAAAGTCCATGGTTAGACTGGCGCCCTTTTTGTAATCGTAAGTTTTTCCATCGTCCATATACAGGTGTCCTCCACATGCATCGCCTGCATACACTCGCAGGGTAAGGGGACCGTGGGGCGTTTCATTTGTGCTTTGGACCAGCGGTGCGATCGGCAGAATCGCTCCCGCCCGCACGAACACTGGAAGGGACGCGAGCTCGGGGTGTACCCAGAGTCTGAGCGGCACCAGATCGGCTGGGCTCACTGGAGCGTTTGGGGTCGGAGCCGCCGGCGCCGGCTTCTTAACAAGCTGCCCGGTCCAGTAGTCGTACCAGCCTGCCGATGGAAACTCGATGCCATAGTTATCGAGTTTGTCTGGATAGGGCGGGGCCGCCACGAGGATGTCAGGGCCGAGAAGAAACTCTCCCGCTGCCTGTGGATCGACGTCCAGCGGATGATGGTCGCTCGCAGCATCGGGAAATTCAAGAAAGAGCGGCCGCTCAATCGGGATCCCGGTGCGTGATGCTTCTTCTGCGAGCGTGTAGATATATGGCATCAGCCGGTAGCGTTCTTCGATAAACCGTCTGCGGATCGATTCAGGCTCCGCGCCGCCGACCCATGGTTCATGGTCGCCGGTCCATTTCTCGGCGTGATCCCGGTCGATGGGCTGGAACGATGCAATCTCCAGCCACTTTGTAAGCAGGTCCTGTTGCGGTGTTCCTGCAAATCCGCCGACGTCCGCTCCACTCAAGGCAAAGCCACTCAGCCCGAGATTTTCGAGCATCGGTGTTGTCAGGCGAAGGTGATTCCACGTGGCGCTGTTGTCGCCCGTCCAGGTCGCGGCATAACGCTGTCCACCGGCGTAGGCGGCACGCGTCAGTACGAATGGCCGCAAGTCCGGATTAAGCTGCTTCAACCCGTCGAAAGTAGCTCGCGAGTTTTCCATCCCGTACACATTGTGAATTTCCGCATGACGCGCCGAGCGCTTCACGAATCCAGGCTCGTCGATGCGGTGCACCACATCTTCGGGCATCGTATTCGTCGGAGTGTTGAAGACCGATGGCTCGTTCATGTCATTCCAAAAGCCGGCAATACCCATCTTTGCAAAGTCCCGATAGAGTGTGCCCCACCAGTCGCGGGTCTGCGCGCGCGTAAAGTCCGGGAAGACGCTGGGGCCTGGCCACACCGCGCCGGAATAGACGGTGCCGTCAGGATTCTTGACAAAGTGATCACCGGAAATGCCGGTGTCGTAGGGCAAGTAGCCGTGACCGGGCAAGTTGGCGATATGCAGATCCGTAATCGCAACCACATGGAAGTTCTTCGATGCCAGTTGCGAGATCATTCCGGGAAAGTCAGGAAAACGTTCGTGATCTACGGTGAATGGACGGTTCTGCTGCTGGTAGTCAATATCCAGATAAATAACGTCGGCGGGAATATGATCCGTTCTGAAACGATCTGCGACTTCGATCACTCGGGATTGCGGTGTGTAACTGTAACGCGACTGCTGAAACCCAAGAGTCCAGATAGGAGGAAGCGGCATGGTTCCAGTCAGCCACGCGTATGTTTCTACCACGCGCTTCGGAGTAGGTCCGTAAAAGACGTAGTAATCTAACGGTCCGCTCACAGAGCCGAAGGAATAGACATTCGGTAGATGCTTGCCAAAATCAAAACTGCTGCGCCAGGTATTGTCGAGGAAGACTCCGAACGCGCGACCCGCCCGGAAGCCCATGAAATAAGGGATAGCTTTGTAGATGGGGTCGGTAGATTCCTGGAAGCTATAGGCATCCGTGTTCCACAGTGAGAATGCCTGTTGCCGACGATCCAGCGGTCCGGGCTTGTCTCCCAGGCCGAAGTAGTGCTCATCGAGCGGCATTGCTTTAAAGACCTGAAAGGAATCGCCACGGAATTCGATGGGCTGGATGTCCTGCTGAAGAATGTTGCCGTCGTGGTCGGAGATCGTCAGCGCGAAGGTTTTGCGGCTCAGGGAGACCCGCAGGACACCAGTCTCGAAGCCGACGGTGTCCGCAGCATGAGTTGGCTTCACCGTGACACGACTGGCCCTCGCCTCCTTGAGAACCGCCCATGAGGCGTCTTCCGCAAACTGATTGGAGCGCGACACGCGAACGCGCACGACGTCTTCTCGCAGCGCGACGATTTGCATGCGCGCCTCCCCATCTCGCAGATCGATCCCGTTGGGTAGTGCAGAGAAAGATGTGAGGTGATTCAATTGAACAATAGTCGATCCCACAAGAGCGTTTTGTCCATGAAGGGAGAGAGTCGAGGCAAATGAGAGAAAAAGTAAGAGAGACAAGAATACAGAGCGGTAGTAACGCGTACACATTCTCATTCTCAAGCCGTCCTGGTTAGGAATCCATCTGGTCCAGACGGCTATCATACAGAAAAAA
>DATFVD010000310.1:0-3502 GCA_035260505.1 Terriglobales bacterium | reverse complement strand
CGACCCGTACTCCGGAATCCACAGCTTCGCGATCTGAAAATTCTGATAGCGCAGCATGTCGAGCAGCGGGACGGCGCACACTACGGCGCGGAACAGGTCGGGCCGCTGAGTGATCATCGCGCCCATGAGCAGGCCACCGTTGGAGCCGCCTTGAATGGCCAGGTGATCTTTGTCAGTGTATTTCTGCGCGACCAGATATTCGCCGGCAGCGATGAAGTCGTCGAAGACGTTCTGCTTTTTATCAAGCATGCCGGCGCGATGCCAGTCTTCACCGAACTCGGAACCGCCGCGCAGATTGGCGACCGCGTAAATGCCACCGTGCTCCATCCAGAGATACATGCTGCGGTTGAAAGTCGGTTTCAGCGAGATGTTGAAACCGCCATAGCCGGTCAGCAGAGTCGGATTCTTGCCGTTCTTCTCGATTCCCTTTTTGTTGACGACAAACATCGGAACTTTCGTGCCATCTTTCGACGTGTACCAAACCTGCTGCACGTCGTAGGCGGAAGGATCGATGGAGGGCGCGTCGACTTTAGCCCAGAGCACGCTTTTCACGTCGGTTAGATCGACGCGATAAACCGAGGGCGGGACGGTGAAGGACTGAAACCCAAAAAAGATTTCGTTCCGATCATATCGCCCGGAGCCGCTGAAAACATCTCCGATGGCCGGCAGCGGAATGTCGGCGAGCTTCTTTCCGTCGAGCCCGAACAGCTTCAGTTCAGAGGTCGCGTTGTGTTCGTACTGTGCCAGGAGTTTGCCGCCGGTTACGCTGGCGTCTTGCAGCACGGCATCTGATGCCGGAATGAGTTCCTTCCAGTTCTCGCGTTTCGCATTCGTCGCATCCGCCACGAAGACGCGATAGTGGGGAGCATCTTCGTTCGTGGTGATGTAGAGTCTGCCCTGAAAGAATTCCGCGCCATAAAGAAAATCCTTGCCGGTAGTAATTTCCACCGGAGGATTTTTCGACTGGAGATCCTGCAAATACATTTCCGTCTTCGTCCAGCCTTCGCCAACATCAATCAGCAGCCAGCGGTCATCTTCGGAGAGAGTGACGTTCGGAATGTCCTGCGGATTGCGGCCTTCGCCGAAGATGAGCGGGTCCTTCGCGGGATCGCTACCGATCTGGTGGTAGAAAACCTTGACGTGGTAGACCTCTTCGCCCTCCGGGACCTCGCCTTTCTTGGGATGGCGGGTGTAGTAGAAGCCGGAACTGTCCTTCATCCAGGCCACGCTGGCGAAGCGGGTACGGTCGATCGTATCCGGCAATACCTTGCCGGTCGCGCTTTCGATGATATGGAGTGTGCTCTCCTCCGATCCGCTGGCAGACGTTCCATAGGCCACGTATTTGCCGTCTTCGGCCGCGAACCACCAGTCCAGTGCAACCGTACCGTCGGCGGACATTTTATTCACGTCGACCAGTACGCGATCGTCGCCGTTTAGACTCTCACGCACATATAGGATGGCCTGGTTCTGGTTGCCTTCGCGGCGGGTATGAAAGTAATACTTACCACCCATTTGCGGAGCTCCGACCGTGCCAATCTCAAGCAATTGCGAAAGACGCGCATTGATCTTGTCGCGGCCGGGCAGCGGTTCAAGGATCGTTCGGGTGTAACTGAGTTCCTGCTCGACGTAGAGCTTGGTGTCGGGATCGTTCGCGTTTTCGAGGTAACGGTAGCGATCGATGATTTTGTGACCCTGGACAACGTCCTCCACCGGCGCAACCTTGGCCTTCGGAGGACCGGGGGTAGCGGAAGGAGCGGTGGAATCCCCGGCTCGGGAATCCTCTGCATAGACGAGGGCAGCCGTACCGATGAGAAGAAGCAGAAGAGCAGTCAGCAAACGCGAACCTCCCAGCATAAACACCTCACTTCTGTTGTGGACGAAACGCTGAGAATTAGGTTAGCAGAACCGCGCCATGATGGAGACACTGCCCACTGCGAGTGCCAACGGAGGATCACTGCTGCCGATGAGCGAGTTTCCCATCAGCCGCTGCCTCTGATATGATTTTATTGATAATTCAAGCGCGCATGTAAGCGTGCTCCCACTCCTCAGTAGCTCAATGGCAGAGCATCCGGCTGTTAACCGGAGGGTTGTAGGTTCGAGTCCTACCTGAGGAGCCATTCTTTGTCCCGCATCTCAACGCGTGCCTGCGCTGAACTGGAATACCGTCACGCTGTGAAACTTTCGCCCTGGTTTCAGCTCAGTCGAGGGAAAGCTGGCATGGTTCGGAGAGTCAGGAAAATGCTGGGTTTCCAGGCAAAATGCGAATCGCCGGTTGTAGACGCGCCCTTCTTTTCCGGTGATCGATCCGTCCAGGAAGTTTCCCGTGTAGATCTGCAATCCGGGTTCGGTTGTGAACACCTTTAGAATCCGGCCAGTGGTCGGTTCGTATCCTTCGGCCGCCTCGGCCAGTTGCCCTGCCGGATGATCCAACACGAAGTTGTGGTCGTATCCCTTGCCTAGACTCAACTGGGCATCGTCCGTATTAATCCGCTCTCCGATGGCATGCGGCGTTCGAAAATCGAATGGAGTGCCCGCTACTGATTTCAGCTCTCCCGTCGGGATAAGAACCGAATCGACCGGAGTCATACGGGAGGCGTTGATCTTCAGCACATGCCCGAGAACGTCGCCTTTCCCCTGGCCCGCCAGATTGAAATAAGAATGGTTGGTCAGGTTAAGGACGGTGTCCTTATCGGTAGTCGCTGCATACTCGATGCGCAAAGTACTCCCCTTCAAGGTGTAGCGCACGGTCGTGGAGAGCGTGCCGGGAAAACCTTGCTCGCCATCTTTGCTCACGTAGGTGAGCTCGATTCCATCCACAATCTCTTTAGCCCCCCAGACCACTTTGTCGAAGCCGCGGGTGCCGCCATGAAGCGCATTGTCGCCATTGTTTTTCGGAATGGAATACGTCTTCCCATCAAGTTGGAAGCTGCCATGCGCGATACGATTCGCGTAGCGGCCAATAATGCCTCCGAAATGCGCAGTCTGCGCCTCGTACTTCTCGACTGAGTCGCAACCCAGCACCACGTCGTCGATCTTTCCGTTCCGATCGGGCGTGCGCAGGGAAACGATGATCCCTCCATAGGTCATGATGCGGGCTTCGACTTTGCCATCGGCCAAGGTGTAAATATCGACGGCGGTTCCTTCCGAAGTATGTCCAAACGCCTGCTTGGTGATCCTTGTCTTCCCTTGCATATTTGCGGTCAGCATAAGCAGAGCCGCGAAAATTGCACACCAGCCGTTAGCCTTGTTTGAAAACATAGTTCCTCTTCTCTCTGTCCGACTATCTGGGCGAAGCCGCGTTCTTGTGACGGTGCGCTATGCAGACACTGCAGAATAGCTTTCGGCGTGTCATGCCTCGCGCGCAGGCAATAGACTATCTTAAAATTGACAATCCTGATTCTAAACATGCATCGCACCTGACCGATTGTATAAGCGCAAAGGAACCTGGCAAAGCGACAATGTATTTTCTGGGAATCGACGTGGGCACTGGAGGTACGCGCGC
>DATFVD010000309.1:0-4128 GCA_035260505.1 Terriglobales bacterium | reverse complement strand
ACTCCGTCGTCAACTCATAGTCGTCGGGCGAAAGCGCGGGAGCGGAGAATAATCCTCTGTCGTTGGTAGTGAGCACGCGAATCGCGCCGGTGCTCATGGCCGTGAAGTGAACCGTAGCTCCGACGACCGGAAGAGACTGCGAATCCGTGACGGTTCCGGTAACAACCGCGTAATTGCTCTGAGCAAGTGCGGGCACTATCAGCGCCAGAAGACACAGCAACGTAGCAAATATTCGCATTTGACCTGTCCCTACGTGTCAGGGTGCCCGGGAGAGAGATTTTCGCCCAGGATTGAGTGGAGCGATTATAGGGAAGCGAGCGGGGAGGTCAATAATATGAAAACGTTATGCGCATCAGGGAATACCCCCCGGTTTTACCCGCCGAACGGCGCGTTTGCTGCCCTGGGACGGAGTCGTTTATACTCATAAGGTCGAGCGGGAGTAACTCAGCGGTAGAGTGCGACCTTGCCAAGGTCGAAGTCGCGGGTTCAATCCCCGTCTCCCGCTCCAATTTTTTCGAAGCCCTGCATCTGCAAGGGCTTTTCGTTTGAGCGTATCGTTTTAGGTGCCATCCGGCGCGGTAGCCAAGTGGTAAGGCCGAGGTCTGCAAAACCTCTATCGTGAGTTCGATTCTCACCCGCGCCTCCAATTTCGCAGCGCCATCGAGGGGACCAAGCCACACAATCCACCAGCAAACGAAAACAGGGGAGGAATGGAAATGCGAAGATCAATATTGGTAGCAATTCTGCTGCTGCTCAGTTTGGCGGCGTGGGCAGGCACCGAGAGCAAGTCCAATCAGGCTGCTCTGAGCAAGGAAGCGAAGATCACCATGGAACAGGCGCAAAAAGCCGCCTTGGCCAAGGAAGCCGGCAAAATTCAATCGAAGGAGATTGAGCGCGAAAAAGGACGCTTGATTTATTCCTTCGACATCAAGATGGCGGATGGTATCCACGAAGTCAATATTGATGCCATGACGGGCGAAGTTGTGGAAGACACGGTCGAGAGCGCCGCGGCCGAAGCCAAAGAGAAAGCAGCCGATAAGAAGCAAAAAAATAGCGAGAAGGTTGCGCCACCAAACAATTAGATCTGCCAGTGGAGCGCCGGGCGTCCCCGCCCGGCTGGACGGGCAAGGCGCCCGTCCCTCCACCGTACGATCATCACTTTTACGGTCCTACAGCCGCGTGCACACCGACTTGGTCTGCGTGTAGAGTGCGAGAACGTCTTTGCCCATCTCGCGTCCCCACCCGGATTGCTTGTAGCCACCAAACGGCAGCGCTGCGTCGAAGATGTTGTAGCAGTTGATCCACACTGTTCCGGCGCGGAGCGCTGCCGCGAGGCGATGCGCCTTCGAAATATCCTTCGTCCAAATGCCAGCCGCCAGACCGTATACCGTGCCATTGGCGCGCGGCATGAGCTCTTCCGGATCGTCGAATGGAATCGCCGCTACCACCGGCCCAAAGATTTCCTCCTGCACCACCCGCATGTTGTCTTTCGTATTCACCAGCACGGTGGGTTCGACAAAATATCCCTTGTCGCCCAGCTTCTTCCCGCCAGTCATCGCGGTCGCGCCTTCCGACAAGCCAATCTCCAGGTAGTTGCATACCCGCTGCAACTGCTCCTCAGAGACAAGCGGCCCCATCGACGTATCCGGTTCCATACCCGATCCAACCCTGATCTTCTTGGCCTTGGCCGCCACACCTTCCACCACGCGATCAAACACTGGTCGCTCCACGTACAGACGCGAACCGGCGCAGCAGCATTGTCCGTGATTGAAGAAAATGGCGCTCGCGGACCCGGAAATCGCCACATCCAGATCTGCATCCTTGAATACGACGTTTGGCGACTTGCCGCCGAGTTCGAGCGAGACTTTCTTCAGGTTCCCTGTGGCCGCGTGCACGATCAGCTTGCCCACTTCCGTCGATCCGGTAAACGCAATTTTATCGACCAGATCATGCGCCGCCAAAGCCGCGCCCGCTGTCTCGCCGTATCCCGGAACGATGTTGACCACGCCAGCAGGAAAGCCCGCTTCCATTATCAGCTCGCCCAGACGAAGCGCAGAGAGCGGCGTCTGCTCAGCCGGCTTCAACACCACCGTGCATCCCGACGCCAGCGCCGGAGCAAGCTTCCATGCCGCCATCAGCAGCGGGAAATTCCACGGGATAATCTGCCCCACGACTCCCACCGGCTCGCGGAGCGTGTAAGCGTGATAGTTGACGCCGGGCGTATACGGCACCGACAGCGGAATGGTTGTGCCTTCAAGCTTGGTCGCCCATCCCGCCATGTAGCGGAACATATCGACGGCCAGCGGAACATCGGCGGCGCGCGCCACGGTGAGCGGCTTGCCGTTATCAAGCGTTTCTAACGTCGCAAATTCTTCGAGGTGCTCTTCCAGCAGATCGGCCAGTTTCCACACCAGCTTGCCGCGTTCGGAGGCAGTCAGGCGCGACCATGGACCGCTGTCGAACGCCTTGCGCGCAGCCTTCACCGCAGCGTCAATATCCTGCCGGTCACCTTCCGCGACCTGCGCCAGAATTTCGCCGGTAGCCGGGTTGTAGGTTGGGAAAGTCTTGCCCGACGCGGCATTCACCCACTTGCCGTCGATCAGCATTTTGCGCGGCTTGCCAATGAAGTCGCTCACGCGTGAATCAATCTGGACCGGGGAAATTGCAATGCCCATACATCCTCCTTAAAACGAAATTCAGTGAGAGAGGTTCGTTGAGGTGAAGTGACCCCAAAAAATACTAGTCCCACGGAATGGGGAAGGCAACAGGCGGAAAGCCTCTGACTTTGAATGCCTCAATGCCTCAATGATTGAATGGCTAAATGATGCTCTACTTGATATCCCTCATAGCCAGGAGCGTGCCATAGTCTCGGCCGGAATCCTCGACCGCCCGCGCTACCACGCCGGCAAAAACTTGGCGAAATTCGGGATACTTTGCCACCAGCGCCTTGATCACGGCCGTATTTTCCTGAAACGCGCGCGCGGTATCCGACACGTCGGCGGCCTGGTACTTTACGACCAGGTCAAGATCAGCTCCCACGACTAACGGAAAGCTGTCGATCAAATGATAGGTCTTGCCTCCCGCGCTGATATCCACGGTATGTCCATTCGTCGGCATATCGGAGGGTTGCGCTGCCTGGAACTCATCATAAAGTTGGTCCGTGGCGAGCGTGTTCATGAAGTCCACCGGGGCGGCCAGGGCCATTGCTTCGCGGTAATACAGCCAGGCATTGTGATTCTGTGCCTTAGCTTTGAAATCGCGCGCGCGCTGGACGAACCATGCCGCATCGTGTCCTGCCGCCTGCGAAGCTTTGGCGCTAAAACCTGCCAGTTTCCAGTCTGTGCCTGTCTGCTGTAAGACGAACGTCAGTGTCTTAGCGCCCTGAGCGCCATTCACGTCGAGAATGGTTACGCCGTACTTGCCCGGCGGAAGATTGGGCAGGACAAATACGGCGCTATCCTTAGTCTGACCGGTCTTCCCAAATACCCCGCACAGAAATTCAGCGCGGGCGAGAGGTTCCGGTCCATCGACGATCAGCAAAAAGGGCGGGCGAACCGCCGCCGTTGCGCCCGTCAATGCCGCCTGGTTTTCCTTGACTGCGGCTTCGACTCCCGCAAAATTGGAGGCCACGGCGGCAATCGAGTTCTGCTTCAAAGCCGCCACGTCGCCGTGCGCCGACACTTCGAAGTAGCGCTTGGCAGTGGTTTCGAGCGCGGTTCGCGCGGAGGCGTCCATATCCGTGGCGGTCTGGCAGGTTTGGGCGTACGCCGTGCTTCCGAACGTTGCTCCCAGCAGCACGAGCCACAGCCATGGCCAGCCGCGCCGTCGGTCCCGAAGCGTGGGTTCCGAAGCAGTTACCAAAGGGAAAGCCTCCGCCGACATTCTACTCGCAGTCAAACCCGAAACCAGTCTAAATGCTTGCAAAGACTATGCCTGTGACCGCCTGTCTCATTGATTATCCCCATCAGCACGCAAGAAATATGGCCCTCCGCCGTTCTACAAGCAATGGTAAAATCAGGCAGGACGCAGTGGCTGCGGAACCCTTGGCCGCTCGCAGTGAATAGGGAGTTGCGAATGCCATGTACACCCAGATGGTTTGCTTGCGGACTCTTGTTGACAGTCCTTCTT
>DATFVD010000308.1:0-2330 GCA_035260505.1 Terriglobales bacterium | reverse complement strand
AAACCTCGGGAGCCGCCAATACGCTCTTCTTTAACCAGGGGCTCAACGGAGGTAATGACGGCCTGTTCGGCACATTAACCCCGATCGCGACCGACATAGAATCAGGCAACGGTCAGTAGCCACGTTCTTGCGCCAAATATTTGGGAGTCCATGCTTGTCTCTCTTCACTGCCGAGAGGGACTCCGGGACTCCCATCGTGGCGCCCGTCAGAATAGCACCAGCGAGAGTTCCTGGGAGGATTGCCGCGAAACACGCAGTGGAAACCGCAGCAAAAACGCTGCGCGACCTGCGAGTCGCGGAAGTGAACAAACTCGATTTGATGATCGTAGACGCAAAGTCACCGCTTTCCGCGCGCGGGTGAATCTGTCGTTCAAGTACGAAGGCAAAGACTAGGGCTTACGGGTGAAGAGGGGCCGAGTTGATGCTTGTTAACCAACAACCGTCCTTCACAGTGTTGCCAGCCGGAGGGAACGAATCGCCGCTTGGACAAAGAGAAAACACGTCAGTAAGATGCTGCTTACTGCTTACTTAAGGGGTGACCCTAGCGGTTGCCCTTCCCGCTACGGGACTATTAGAAAATGACGACGATCGACTTTCATAAAACGGTGACATCTCAGTTTCGGTTCGCGGTAGTTTTCGCGCGAACAATGCGGTTGCCGTGCACCGCGCCCGGGACAGGATTCGAACTCGCCATGGCTCCTGAACCCACCGTCGACGACCAGGGCATGCCCGATGACGTAGCTCGCTCCGGGACTGCACAGCCAAAGCATCGCCGACGCGATCTCGTCGGGCTTGCCGATTCGGCCGATGGGCGCGGACTTTGGCAACGCCTCAAACCCTTTTTTCGTCTCCCTCGACCACCGAGCGGGCGATCGCAGTGTCGATCGTACCCGGACAGAGCGCGTCCACGCGAATGCCTTTGGCGGCATATTCGAGGGCCGCGGTCCGCGTCACCCCGATGACCCCGTGCTTCGATGCGGCATAGCCCGAAATACCCTTGTCGCCCGTCAGGCCACCGACGGAGGAGCAGTTGAGCGATTGGGGCCAAGGTCGCGGAGTCGGACCAAGCGTGTGAGCAGCTCTAATGTTCTCGGAGTCGGCGGCGATCCGCGGCATTCATCTGCAACAGGCTGACCGTCGCTCGGCCAACCGCTGTGCGCCCGATAATGAGGACCCCGTTGCGCTCGAAGTGCTCATTCCACTGATCTTGACGTGGGTTGAACAATCGGACGAGTGCGCCGCCTTCGGGGTCAAGGGCGCTGAGATTCGGCCCCTTATGTGCGTTGCAGTGATAACAGGCGAGAGCGAGGTTTTCACTGTCGTCTCGTCCGCCATGTTGGCGAGCGACGATGTGCTCGACGTGATAGGTGAAAAACGGCTCTGCTGCTTGCGGCAGGCCACAGTATTCGCGGCGACGCCCGGCCCGTTGATAGATACCCTGCCGGAGCCGCCGGTCCATCTCAGGCGGCATGACCGCCAGCCAAGAGCTGGCGAGCTTTGGCTTGCAGAATGGCGACGAAATTTCCGACACGCATCATGGCGTCATATTCCTGGCGCTCCTCTTCGGAGAGAGTGCCTTCGGTGCATTTGTCGGCCAGTTCTTCGATTCTCGCCTGCATCTCCGCATCGGCCCGTAGCTGGAGCAGCGATTCAGCGCTCTTTCGGTCAAGGCATTGACCAACAGCGGCTAGCACGCGCTCCAAAGCGTTGTTGGCTGAATCGTCCGGCATCACATGAAAGATAGGATCGCTGGCTTCCAGGTCAAGTTGGCCGGATTTTGAAGTAGGAGGATTTGTGGCGAATAAGATATTGAAGCACCCTACCAAAGAATGCGGATTGGCGAACTTGCGAGAACCGTCGACGTAAACGTCGAGACGATCCGATATTATCAGCGCATCGGCCTACTAGCGCTACCAGAAAAAGCCCTATGGCGGCATGCGTTCTTATAACGACGAAGATCTTCAAAGATTGCGTTTCATTCGCCGTGCGCAACAACTGGGATTTTCGCTGGAGGACATTCGAGAGCTTTTGGAACTTTCGAGCTCTGATTGCGAGCGCGTCGAAAAGCTGGCTGCCGAAAAGCTAAATGTGGTTAAGGCGAAATTGAGGCACTTGCGCAGAATCGAATCGATCCTCACGACGACCGTTGAACAATGTGCCAGACGCAAAGGCGACCAACCTTGTCCTATCACCAACAAAAAGAAGGAAGCATTATGAACGTCACAACGATTAGCAAGGTTCGGCCGGAGCCCACAGCGCAGGCTCGCGGGCCTTTGGTACAGGTTCTGGCGCGGCCATGATTCTGTTCAGTTGCGACGATCTGAAATGAA
>DATFVD010000307.1:0-27573 GCA_035260505.1 Terriglobales bacterium | reverse complement strand
GGTGGAGCACGCCCGCGTGGTGGTGATCGGCGATGAGGCGAAGCGGAGACTGTTCTCCGGCGAACAAGCTCTGGGGCAGAGTGTCCGGATCAATGGCGTGAGCTTTCAGGTGATCGGCGTTTACCGGCACAAAGTGCAGGGCGGCGACGACAACGACAACACGCTGATGGCAATCCCTTTCAGCGCAATGGGCGATCTCTATGACACGCAGTACATCACCGGCATTTTCATGGACTACGAAGGGCAGGATCATCAGCAACTCGCCCGCGTGGTGCGGACGGTGCTCGCCGGCCATCACAACTTTCGCCCGGACGATCACCGAGCCGTATTCATCGCCGACTTTAAACAGGACTATGACGAGTTCGCCATCGTGTGCACTGCTCTGAAGGTACTGCTCGCCTTTATCGGCGCGCTGACCCTGGGAATCGGCGGCATTGGGCTGATGAACATCATGCTCGTCTCAGTGCAGCAGCGAACGCGGGAAATCGGCGTGGAGAAGGCGCTGGGCGCGCAACGGCATCACATTCTTTTACAGTTTCTCGCCGAGGCAATGACCATCACCTTTGCGGGAGGGGTGGCCGGGATCGGCATCGCGTACATGATCTCGTGGGGCGTGGGGGCGTTGCCGCTGATGAGCGCCTTTGGCGAAAACCTGCAGGCCGGTGACATCCACCTGCATATCAATGTCAGCAGCCTCGCCGTGGCGACGGGCATTCTTGGCGTGGTGGGTGTGCTGAGTGGAATGGTGCCGGCAATTCGGGCGGCGCGACTGGACCCGATCGAGAGCCTACGCTACGAATAAGGCGGCTGCGGTCATCGGTAGAGACGGGGCTTGGACCGTCTCACTCTGCGGGCGGCGGGAGACGCGGCGAGCCGCGTCTCTACGCGGAAATCGGGCGCCTCCAAATCACGTTGTCTCGTGCGATCCTCTCATCGAGTTCACGATCACTATGGCCAGAACCAGCAGGCTCAGTAGAGAAATCACTCCGAGCGATATGGCGCAGTAGATGCACCATACGCCCAGTACGGTAGATTCAATGTGGGCAAGATGGAGCGCAAAGCCCAGGCCACCCATCGCGGCCACCAGCATCACCCGGTAAGCTTTCATGAAAGCGAGCACGCCGAGCAGCAGGTATCCGGCGATGCCAATCACCGCCACGGGAACACCAAACAACATCGCGTACGGACTGTGATTGACGATGCCACAGTCCCAGCGCTCATTAATGCTGCAAGGGGAAATGTCGGTGCGGTAGTGCTCGCGCAGGGCTAGCGAAGAAGCAACGATACCGACAACAGCGAGCACAATCAGCACCCATCTCATGCAGGACTCCAACGCACTTTGATAATCGAATTCCAAAACCGGACATCGTCCTTCCGAGGGAAGCGAAGGATTTGCATTTTTGCAGCGCACTGCAGATCCCTCGCTCCGCTCGGGATGACAATTGATGAGAGATTGTTGCTCACAAGAGAACTCGCTGCCCGTGGTCTCTTACAATTCCCCCGGCGAAGCCACTGCGCCATTCGTATACTCCCCGGTCATCGCGTTCCAGCGGATCCGCAAAACTTCGATGAACATCCGCAACCCATCGCGGAAAGGATGCAGCCGTGTCCCCTCGCTGTGCGCCCACAGAACCGGCACTTCTTCCACCCGCAGTCCTGCGCGCCTCGCCAGAAACAGAATTTCCGGATCGAATCCCCAGCCTTCAATTTTCTGCAGAGGAAAAATGCGTTGCGCGGCCCCTCGCCGGAAGGCTTTAAATCCGCATTGCGTGTCCGCGAAACGCAAGCCTAGAATAACCCGCAGCACGAGATTGTAGATTCGTCCAAACGCCTGCCGGTAAAGCGGCTGGCGCTCGGTCTGCAGTTCCGCCCGCAGCCAGCGCGAGCCGATTGCGATGTCGGCGCCTTGAGCAATCGCGTCGAATAGTTTCTGCGCCTCCGACACCGGTGAAGAAAGATCGGCATCCGTGAAGAGGCAAATGTCACCGTGCGCATGCAGCATCCCGTTGCGCACACTGTAACCCTTGCCCCGGTTTCCCGGGTTCTCGACCAGTAGAATCTGCGGATACGACTTACCGTATTCCCGCACGACTTGCGCCGTATCGTCACTCGAGCCGTCGTTCACCACAAGAATTTCCGCATCCCATTCCTGCTGCTGGGTATACCTGAGAAGTTCATCGAGGGTTGGCCGGATGCGGGCGCTTTCGTTATAGGCGGGAATGACGAAGCTGTAGGTCAAAGTCATTGAATCATCGGGTCATTGAATCATTGAATGATTCACGCGACCTGGCGGCGATTGTCGAGCATGCGGAAGAACTGCGACACCAGTTCCTCGTCCCAGAGGCCGAGGCGCGCCTCGGCGCGCATGGTAGTCGCGGTCTGGTCGTGGCTGAGCGCCGGCTTATAAGGACGCGCTGTGCGCAATGCATCGTAGATATCCACCACCTGCAGGATGCGCGGCAGAAGCGGTATCTCGTTCTCTCGAAGCCCATCCGGATAGCCGCTGCCATCAGAGTGCTCGTGATGATGCCGGATAATTGGAAGCACCAGCCGCAACGACTTCAATGGACGGCAAATCGCCTCGCCCGTCACCGGATGCTGCTTCATGATCTCCCACTCCGCCTCCGTCAGATCGCCGCCCTTCTTCAGGATCTCATCGGGCACGGCAATCTTTCCCAGGTCGTGCAGGTAGCCGCCCCGCCGCAGAGCCACTATGCTTTCTTCTTCCACGCCAAGAAAGCGCCCCAGATCCGTGGCATTGTGCGCCAATCGCTCACAGTGGCCCTCGGTATAAGGGTCGCGCGCTTCCACACTCAGCCCCAATGTACACAGCACCGAATCCACGGTCTCCAGTTCGTCGGTGAATTCTTTCAACTTCAGCAACGAATTCACGCGCGCGAACAATTCCTCGGAGCTGATCGGCTTAGTCAGAAAATCGTCGGCGCCCGCTTCAATTCCCTTCAGACGGTCTTCTCGATCGGTGAGACCGGTAATCATGACGATCGGAATCAGCCGCGTCTTCGAATCCTCTTTGAGTTCGCGGCACAACTCGTAGCCGCTCTTGCCGGGCATGACCACGTCAAGCAGGATCAGGTCGGGAGCTTCGCGCCGGATTTCCGCTTCCGCAGCAGTCGCGTTCTGTGCCGCAACTGTTCGATAGCCGCGGCTTCCCAGCAGCTCTTTCAGAAGCTCGGTGTTCATCAGCTTGTCGTCGACCACCAGAATCAACTGCTTCCGGCGGCCTCCCAGCAGATCACCCATACCCGAATAAGAGTTCGAGTGCGGAGAAGGGGTTGTCCAGAACTTTCGCGGGGGGATACTCATCGCTTTACTTTGCTCAATTCGCCGCGATATTGCAAGTTCGCAACCGGGAACATCAACTACCTCCCATCAACTTTGACAGCTTCCTTTTTTGCGGTTTCTTTCGTGCCCGGCATGGCTTCGCATTTGTGCGCGTTGAACTGCTGCTGAACTCCCGCCTGCCCGAGCTGACGCGGGTCTGCCGAGAACTGCATATGGCACGATTCACAGACCCCCAGTGAAGGGATGTTGCTGACTCGTTTCAAGGTCCGAAGACTGCGCTTTGCCATGACCACAGTTTCCCACACCGACGAAAACTGCGCCACCCACTCCGACCAGTGCAGGGAAGGGCGCCCTCGTCCGTCCAGCCCGCCGACAAACCGAACATTTTCGCTGTTCAAGCGTCCTTGCGCCGATCCCGCGCCTGTGCCAGCCTTCCTTCATGCTGCGGAAACTCTTATTGATACTCGTCATGTTCAGCATCGCATGGAGCGAGTGCGCGGCCATTCCGAAACCGCATATCGTCATCTTTGGAAAATGGATTTCCGCCAAGTGGCCCAACGTAACCGGGCAGAAGCTGCTGGAGTTGAAAGTCCGTCCGTTGTTTGTCGATGCGCGACTCAAGGAATACACGACTGGAACTCCGCATGAGCTGACGGACCGCCTGTTCGTGGTCCGGCGCGTCTTTCGCGTGAACGATGCGTTGCCGACTGAGGCCGGCGCCAACGCCACCCGCTGGCAATGGCAACGCGGTGGCTGGCTGCTCGTCGACCGCGTCACCGGACGAGTGTCCCAACTCAACCTGCCCGAGTTCGATCCCTTCTATTCGACCGCCAGCTGGTATCGCGATTACATCGCCTACTGCGGCGTCTCCGAAGATGGCAAGAAACTTTACGCGGTCGTCGCGCAGGTAGGACGGCGCAAGCCGATCCTGAAGAAAGATGCAGGCGAACCCGCTGGAACCGACGATCCCGACTCGGAGTGTCCGCCTCCAGTTTGGGAGCGCGCCCCCATGCGAGTTACGTTTCAGCGCGGGGACGATCAGAAGCTGGTCTTCTCAATTCGAAGCCGCCTGGTTGATGTAGTCAACGACCCTGAAGAACCGGAAGAATAGCTCCGCGGGCAGGGACGGCCTCGTGTGGGGACGGGCGTCTCGCCCGGCCAGCCGAGCAAAGCTCGGCAGCGCCGTTGCCAAACATCTCCGGCTTATTCGCCGTATCTCTCTTTCAGCTTGCGCGTCATTTCATCACGGAGTTGACGGTAATCGGAGTGGACAGTTGCCCGTAACGCGGCTTCGGTGGAACTGCCTTGTGAGAGGCGTTGCAGGATGCTCGTGATTTCGCTCATACCATAGGCGTCGCGAAGATATTCGGCGGCGGCAAGAGATTCAGCATAGGCGACGGTGGCCTCCGGCGCGGAGAAGCTCATAAAGCTGCCTTCGAGCATATTGAACGGGATCTCATTTCCGGCGGCGAAGAGCTGTGCCAGTTGACGCCCGTAGGCAGAGGATGCCCTCCCCTCTTCTATTTGTGCGATGCCTTCGTTCAGCCAGGCGGGACAGCGGTTGCTGGACATCTGTGAGACGAACGAGTGCGTCAGCTCATGTTTGAGGACGCGGGCGAGTTCGGGCGTGACGCTCGAGACGCCGCTGACCGGGATGCGCAGTTTGCCATCGTTGATGGCGCCCGTCCAGGACGGTGCGCGGGTAACGTCGAAGAACGCCTGCTGGGTGTAGAGCGTGACCGCAATGTTGTTGCGGGGCGAGTAGCCGAGATCGCGCACCAGATCTTCATACTCGGAGTCGAGGGTGGCGAGCAGATCGCGGCGGAAGGTCTCGGAGGTATCCTTTCCCTCGAAGTGAAGGTTGAAGTGGCTGCTTTCGCGTTGCGAGAAATCGGATTCGACCCTCGATTCGCGCTCGGCGCGCGCGAGATATTGGCTGACCGTGGCGTCGGGACGCAGCGCGAGCGACTTCTTCCAGGAGCGAATCGCGTCGCGCGTATGATCGCTGGCGAATTGAGCGAAGCCCAGCATGGCGATGGCATCCGGTGAGTCGGGAGCAACGACGATAGCGTGTTGCGCGTAGGGCAGAGCTTCGGAGGCCAGACCGGTGCGAATCAAGCAGGCGGCGTAGTAGATCAGCAACGTGGAATTATCTGGCTGAAGACGAAGCGCGGACTCGAAATAGCGCTTGGCCTGCGCGAAATTCCCGTGGTCGGATTCCTGCTTGCCGGCGAGGAAGTATGCAGTCGTGGCGCGTTCGGGTTGTGCGGTTTGCACGAGGCTGGCAAGTGCATCGGTATCAACCTTGCCGTCGCGGATGACTTTTTCGGCTACATCGGCTTCGTGGTCGAACGAAGGCGCGGTCGGCGTGATGTCGGGGACTCCAGTCGATGCTCCGGCGTCAACCGGCGCGGCGCCGCCGGTATCAATGCGCTCGACGGAGGACTTAGGGATGGCGTAGGAGTCTTCGCCGAGGTCATACTCGACACGATCTTTATTCTTGCTCTCGCGGACCTGGTCGGCCCAGATGGTGCGTCCATTCTTGAGATGAATGACGTCGGCGGGGGCGGGAAGCGCCGGCAGAAGCACTAGAATGAGGACGAAGGCTCGCACTCGCCTGATTCTAGAACGGCGCGGAAGGGTCCGTAAGGTGACCAAGGTGCTTGGACTGGGGCCGGGGAAAGAGGTCCCCCTTGCGCTGCGGGCTTGGCCTCTACGGCCATTTCGCGGACGGGGCCAAAAGCTTTAACCACAGGGAGCACAGAGGGACACAGGGGCGGTTCGTAGTGTGCTCTCTCCGCCTATTTATGAAGCCAGCGGTGGTTCGGTTGTGGCGGATGATCGGGTTGGCATGGTTGCTGCTGGCGGCTACCGCCTGGGCGCAGGCGGCGGAGTCGAGCCTCCAGTGTCCGCAAACAACAAGCGCTCTTTACTCGCGAATTCGTTCGGTCGGACTCGATCCGCAACGCGTGTACCACGTTCGGGACGCCTCGATTGACCGGCCCAATCTCCATCTTGACCTGGACGACGGGACGCTCGCGTTTACGGAGGACATTTGCGGGCGGATTACGGGCGCGTTCTTCGAGGGTGAGGGCGAGATTCGACTGCGGCCCCCGAACCGCGGGGAACGCGGATCGATGGCGCTGTTTACGGGGATGGCGCTTCTCGAAGAGCAGTTCAGTTCAGGATATCTGCGCTTCAACGACGACACGGCGGCGGTCTTGCAGCGCTATTCAACGCCAGCGCCGGAGGGCGCTGAATTCATCAAAGAATGGGACGACACGAGTCGCACGCTGGCGGAGTTTGATGCCCTGCACCTGCTCCTGGACTTCAGTCATTTTCTTCCAGTGGAGGGTGGACGAGAGCCTGCGCCGAAGAGGCGTCCCCCCCTGTACGAGCCTGATCGACAATTTGCACCGTTGTTGCACGCACATTTGCTCGGCAAGAAACTGGGCGCCTTTGAAGTGTTCTGGGATGCGGCCGGCACCGAGCCGTTATGGGCGGGGCAGCCGCGGGTAAGAGAGGGCAACCTGTTCTTCGACATCTGGACTTCATTTGCGCCGGGTGGGACTGGCAGCGGGGCGACGAGTCGACTGGCCTCCGACGCCTCGATTACCAGCTTCCGGATTCGAGCGTCCGTGCAGCCTCCAACGATGTTGCGAGCATCGACCGATGTGAACGTTCGGATTCGTAGCGGAGGAGAAAGGACGCTGCTGTTTGAGTTGTCGCGCTATCTGAACATTGATGTGGTCGAGGCGAATGGGCGGCCGGTGGACTTCATCCAGAACCCGGCGATGGAAGGATCGCAGCGGCGGCGAAATGGGAATGATCTGGTGGCAGTGGTGTTCCCTGCGCCGCTCGTGCCCGGCCAGGAATTGAAACTGCACTTCAGCTATGCCGGCGAGGTTTTGTCGGAGGCAGGTAACGGATTGCTGTATGTGGGCGAGCGCGGCACGTGGTATCCAAATTTCGGCTTGAGCCCGGCGCAGTTCGAGATGGAGTTTCACTATCCCGCAAACTGGACGCTGGTGGCGACGGGAAAACAAGTGTCACCCGGAAGCGCCGACCAGGACGAAACAAATGAACAAGCAGCGGGGGAAAGAGTCTCGCGGTGGATCTCGGAGCGGCCGATTCCGGTGGCGGGGTTCAACCTGGGCAAATACGTTCGGGCGGAGGCGAAGGCGGGCAACATTCTGGTGGAGGCCTACGGCACAAAAGGAGTAGAGAAGTCGTTTCCCAAGGCGCCGGCAGAGGTGATTGAGCAGCCGACATTTTCGGTCGGTCCTCCGTCGAGATCGAGATCGATGGCGCCGATCGTGGTAACGCCTCCGCCCCCATCACCGGCGCGCGATGCGCAGGCGGTGGCGGACAAAGCGGCAAAGGCCATCGGGAATTTCTCGCAGTGGTTTGGGCCCTACCCATATGGCGCGCTGGCGCTGACACAGATGCCGGGCCGGTTGAGCCAGGGATGGCCAGGGCTGGTATTCCTGTCGAGCTTCGCGTTTCTCAGTCCGCAGGAGCAGACGGATCTGCGTCTTGATCCGCTTACTCGCGCGCTCGACAGCCAGGTCCTGGTGCACGAGACGGCGCACCAGTGGTGGGGCGATCTGGTGTTGTGGAAGAGTTATCGGGATCAGTGGATTGCGGAGGGTCTGGCGAACTATGCGGCGCTGCTGATGCTCGAGCAACAGAATCCGGTGCAATTCCGCCAGGTTCTGGAAAAATATCGCCGGGATCTTCTGAGCACGAACAAAGAGGGAGAACGGCTGCGCGATGCCGGACCAGTGACCATGGGGCAGCGGCTCGATTCGTCGCATTTCCCCACAGGATATGAGGCGATCAGCTATGAACGAGGTACATGGCTGTTCCACATGCTGCGTATGATGCTGCGCGATTCCGAAGCAGCGTCCCGCTCCCGCAAAGGGCGGGCGAATCCAGACGAGCCGTTCTTCCGAGCACTGCGGAATATCCGGGAACGGTATGCGGGAAAAGCGTTAAGCACACAGGAACTGATGCACGTCTTCGAAGAAGAACTGCCGCGCCCACTTTGGTACGAGAAACGTCCCAAGTTGGACTGGTTTTTGGAGGGTTGGATCGACGGCACGGCAATACCGGAGCTGGAAACGCGGGAGATTCGCATCACCGAGAAGGCTGGCGTGACCACGGTTACAGGCGTGATCGTACAAAAGGACGTACCCGACGATCTGGTGACGGCGGTTCCGGTATATGCAACGACTGCGGGAAACGCGCTCGTTTTCCTCGGCGAAGTGCTGGCGGATGGCGCCGAGACCGGGTTTCGGCTGATCGCGCCGAGCGGCGTGCGCAAGATTGTGCTTGATCCGAGGCAGACAATTCTTAGCAAGCCGAAGTAGCTACCGAATAAATGGAGACGTTGGTGCAGAGCGCGCCGCTCTGCGAAAGACGGCGAGGCCATGCGCGTGCTGAAGAGTTCTCCGGAAAGTGAATTGAGGATGGTATGACTCTTCAGCACAACGTATTCGCGAACGATCTCCCACGCCGGCGCACCGTCCTTCTGGTTGAGGACGAGCCTTTTGTGCGCGAGGCAACTTGCGGCATTCTCGAAAGTGCGGGCTTTGAAGTTCTGCCGGCCAAGGATGCGCAAGAAGCCATGAAGGTCTACCAAGAGTGCAAGCGAGGAATTGATCTGGTGATGACCGACATGGTCATGCCGGGACGGTCAGGCGAGCAACTGGGCCGGGATCTCCGGGAGCATTCACCCGAACTGGTGGTCCTCGTGACATCTGGCTACAGCAATCCGGAGTACGAGACGGAAAAGCCGGGATCGCGCATATATTTTCTGGCAAAGCCGTATTCGAGGCGGACGCTGGTGGAAAAGATTGAAAAGATTTTGAGCGCGGTGTCGCCGGGCCGGGCAGCATCGCAAGCCGGCTAGCGCCACAGCCATCTATCCATTCGGCCCGAATTAAGACCTAAACCGTCCTCTAGAGACGCGTCTTGCCCGCAGCATCCCTTCCCCTGTGCGCCTTGTCATTAGAACGTCCAACAATTCATCACCACAGGGGACACAGAGAGACACAGGGGAACACAGGGAACTCTAGTCTTTGCCCACCACCGCGCTACCGCGACGTTTATAATCCTCGCTTCCTGACTTCCTAAGGAGCACGCATGAAACTCGAGGGGCGAGTCGCGCTGGTTACAGGAGCGTCGCAGGGTATCGGTCATGCCTGCGCGCTGGCGCTGGCGCGGGAGGGCGCGAGCGTTGCGGTAGCGGCGCGTAATCGGCAGAAACTTGACGAACTGGTCAGCGAGATTACGACGGCGGGAGGCAAATCCTCGGCTTTCGTCGTCGACGTGGCGGACGAAGAGCAGGTGAAGTCGGGAATCAAGTCGGCGCTGGCGCAATTCGGCAAGATCGACATCCTGGTGAACAATGCCGGCATCACGCGCGACCAACTGGTGATGCGCATGAAGCGCGCCGATTGGGACACAGTACTGAATACGAATCTGACCTCCGCGTATCTGTGCATCCAGCAGGTTATCGGTTCGATGCTCAAGCAGCGCTGGGGAAGGATCATCAACGTCACCAGCGTATTTGGGCAGATGGGACAAGCGGGGCAGGCGAATTACGCGGCTTCGAAAGCCGGGCTGATCGGGCTGACTATGGCGATGGCTCGGGAGGTGGCTTCGCGCAATATTACTTGCAATGCGGTGGCTCCCGGATTCATCGAGACCAGCATGACTGCGGCGCTGAGCGACGAATTCAAGCAGAACGCGGTGAAGACGATCCCGCTGGGCCGTGTGGGAGCTCCAACCGACGTCGCCAACGCGGTCTGCTTCCTGGCATCGGAGGAAGCGTCCTACATCACAGGACATGTGCTGAATGTGAACGGCGGATTACTGATGGGGTAGTGTAGGGGGATACCCCTGTCTGCCGCGGCTGATCTTGGTGTTGATTTTGATTTCCCGATCCCAAACAAATCAGAGTTGGTGAGGAATGAAGAAAAATATCTGGAGAGCGGTGATAGAGATAGCTTTTATCATCTTTCTGTTTTATTCCAATCTTTTGATGGGAGAATTTGAGCGCTCGGGCCTGGGACAGACGAGGGGTCTAGCTGGGCAATTGGAGATGTTTTTACCGTTGTCAATTTTGAAATTGCTATGATCGCCGCGCTCATCGGTTATATCCTCTTTGAATTCCTCCGCAAGAGATTCTAGGCGAGCGTGACAGTGATTCTTGTGAGCGCTCGCAAGTGTGAAGAGCGGTCTCACACCCGGTGAGGACCGCTCAATTCAGGGAAGAGCCACGGTTGCGGCTCTCCTTTGCGCGCACCCCTTATTACTCTACCGAAATGCGTTCTCCCGTGACGTTGCCGGTTACCTCGAATTGGAAGTTGCCGGAAGGGTCGTAGAAATCCAAGGTGAAGGAACCGCTGTGCGTTTGGCCGCCATCACCCACACGGACCGTTTCACTGAGGTGGATGGTTCCCATGAAATTGCCACTGGAGTCGTACGACCACACGCGGTGCGCGAGCTTGAAAGTCCCATGCGAAGCATGCTTCCACACCCCCAGGCAGACGTTGCCCGATCTCGGATCAACATTCGGGTTGTGAATCTCGGTCCCCCCGGCATTCCAGAGCTGGTACGCATCCTGGATGGTTTGACCGCCGACCGTGAACTGGATGTGCCAAAGGCCAACCATGGATTTGCCGGAGTCGTCTCCGGCAGACTGAGAGTTCTGTTGCATCGGGCGGGATTGACTATGGACGGAAGCAGCCAGTGCTGCCATCGCCGACAGGGAATCGCCGCACGACGCTGACGCGTTCACACTGAGTCCAACTGCCAGAACCATGCACGCAGCAAACTTGACGAAGTTCACAATCGTAACTTTCATGAAGCCTCCTTGTTGGCGGGCATCCTGCATCAAGACCTCGTGGGCCGCAAGGGAGACGGGGTGAATTCGAGGTGAAGCTTTGGTGAAGGCTTTAAGTTGCTGAAAGCACACGCGTTGACGAAATGATGGTATAGTGATGTCCCCCGCCGGAGCCTTGGGCGTGCCCATCGGCATAGTGAAATTTGCGGAATTCGAACTTGACGGCGGCCGTTATGAGCTGCGCCGCGGCGACCGAGTCCTCAAGCTTGAAAAAATTCCCATGGAGCTCCTCGCTCTCCTCGCGGAGAGCAACGGCCGGCTGGTCAGCCGCGACGAGATCGTCGAAAAGATCTGGGGCAAGGATGTCTTCCTCGATACCGAGCACGGCATTAACACAGCCATCCGAAAAATCCGTCAGGTCCTTGGCGATGATCCTGAACAGCCACGTTTCGTGCAGACCGTCACCGGCAAGGGCTACCGTTTCATTGCGCCGGCAACCTCGATCGAGGATCGGATAGAGGATCGCGGCAATGGAGTCAAGGGGTCTGGGGAGCGCGCAGCTGTCTTGACGACATCGTTTCCCGCCGCCATCCAGGTGGGCAACGCGGAGATCAGCCCGCCGAGTGACAACGGAGAACGCGCGGCCCAACCGGTTACCCCGGCGGCAATTCCGGTTCTCTCCCGGTCTCGATGGTTGGGTGTGGCCCTGGTGTTGGTGGTGCTTGCGAGCTTGATCGTTGTCTTGGTCAGGCTGAATTCGAGTTCGGCGGGTGGCGGGCTGTTCACTCGCGCTGTCAAACCTCAAGTCCATTCTCTCGCGGTGCTGCCGCTGGAGAACCTGTCGGGCGACCCCAACCAGGAGTATTTCGCGGACGGAATGACTGATGAATTGATCACTATGCTCGCCAAGAACACCGGCCTGCGCGTGGTGTCCCGTACTTCGGTGATGCAGTACAAGAAGGTTCACCGGCCGCTGGCGGATGTTGCGCGTGAACTTGGAGTCGATGGCATCCTGGAAGGATCGGTGGGCCGCTCAGGCAATCGCGTGCACATCAACGCGCAACTGATTTACGCGCCGCAAGACGTGCATTTATGGGCGGAGAGCTACGACCGTGATTTGAACGATCTGACTTCTCTGCAAAGTGATCTGGCGCGAAATATAGCCCGGCAGGTGGGCATGACGACGGCGGCCGTTGGCCGTCCGGAACGTCACATCAACCCGGAAGCCCACGACGCCTATCTGCTCGGCCGACATTACTGGCTCGTATCGCAATACAAGAAGAGCCAGGAATATTTCCAGAAGGCAATCGAACTTCAACCGGACTATGCCGCAGCCTGGAGCGGAGTGGCGGACTACTACACCGCCAGTGCGGTGGAAGGACAAATCACTCAGGAGGTGGCCATCGCGCAGGCAGAGCCGGCGGCGCGGAAGGCGATAGAGTTGGACGACTCTTTGGCGGACGCGCATCACGCCATGGCTGCGGTGTACTACTTCCTGCGCTGGGATTGGAATGCCGCAGAGAAAGAATCAGCGCGCGCCATCGAACTCAATCCGCACTATTCTGAAACACACCACCTGCGTTCGTATCTGTTTGACAGCTTGAGCCGCACCGACGAATCGTTGCAGGAAGAACGCAAAGCAATGGAATTGGATCCGTTTGCGCGGCCATTTGGGCTCGCGCTCGCCTTGCTTTACGCACACCAATTTGACGCCGCTCTGCAGGAAGCGCTGGCGCGGAGCGAGGTGCAACGTAACGATGCCACTCTTGTCTGGATTGCGGGCGACATTTACACGTACAAAGGCATGCAAGTGGAAGGGGTGCAGGAATGGGAGCGGGCGCTGCTGCTCTGGGGCGACAAGAAACATGCCGCAGAAATGCAACTGGCATTCCGCCGGGGCGGCTTCCTGGCCGTGTTGGACTCGAATCTCAGCGATGTTCAGAGAACCGCGACAACAAAATACGTTTCCCCAATCGAGTTCGCCTTTTGCTATGCCAGACTCGGGCGCAAAGATGAAACGATCCGCTACCTGGAAAGAGCTTACCAGGAACATACCCCCTTCCTGGTGCATCTCCCCCATGATCCTAGCTTTTATTTTGTCCATTCCGATGCACGCTACCAGGCAATCATCAAGAAGATGGGACTGCCTCCAGTTTGAGTTGTGCAATCAGCCCGCTGTGCCATAATGTGCCACGTGAACCGGTCAATTATTTCTTTGCGTCAATTATTTCTTTGCGACGTGCGGTAGTGTCGTTTCTGGTTTCAGGCGCGATGCTTGCGGCACTGGCTCCATCGGCGCCGGGAGGCTGGCATTTGAAGGGGAAATCCGGGGACAGACATGACGTTTCCCGGTTAGATAGTAATTACTTCAGGCTTAAATCAGGAACAGTTGGTTACCAGGAATAGAAGAACACCACCATCCTTCACACCGCTCGACTCGCTGACAACTGCACAATCGCGTTCCCCATCAGCTTCAGAGCGACTGCCCAATTCCGGCGGGCGCTGGCACTGTCGTTTCCGTATCCACTCACATACAAGGTGCAGTAAAAACCTTCCCGGACGCCGCTATCCTCCACGAAATAACACCGCCGCACGCAGACCTCCACTGCCGATGGAGTCTCCGGCACCCGCTGCAGCAACTCAACCAGCTTTCGAACAAACTGTTCGTGAGCAGGCAACGATTCACGCACCGAAGACTGATGCAAGTCAGTGTTTGAGAACACGACGTCCACATAACTCACGAACTTATGCGAAGCATCGTAGACTTCTTCCTCCGGACTCAGCTCCGTCGTCGCCCAGGCATCGCACTTCGCCGTCTCCACCATGCTGCGCTCCGAATTCATCACCCGCAGAAATTCCCCCAGCTCGGGAAACTTTTCCGCCTCCTCGATCTCCACCATTAATTCCGGATGCCGTTTCAAATCGACGTAAGCAAGCTTCCCGGCGGGATCCTTCCAGGGAAAATCCAGCACCGGATCGTCCCTCCCCAGCTCGATCGAGAAGTCAGCATCCATTAGAGTCGATCAGAACGCGCGCAGGAAGTTCACGATCGCATGCTCCGCCCAATAACCGTCGTCGTAGGGGCCATTCCTGCCATTCCCTGCTTCAGCGCCCGATCTGGCGGAAGATCCGGCGGATGCTCCGCCTGGAGAGCCGATAAACGCACAGTGCCCGCCGTCAGGCGTCTCGACGAACGTGATGTTCGGGTTCGCCGAAATCTTCTGCCGCGTCTCCGCCGTGATGCGTATGAACGGATCATTGGCCGCGTGCAAAACCAGCGCCGGCACCGCGATGCGCTCGACCACGTGGGCCGCCGAAGCGCGATCATAGTAATCGTCGACGCCCGCGAAGCCGCAATAGTAAGCCGTCACCCTGTCGTCAAACTCGCGCAGGCTCCGAATACCGCGCAGACGGCTCACGTCGAAGTGTTCAGGAAAGTGCCGGGCCTTCTGAAGCATGCGCCGGCGAAGCGCCCACAAGAAATACTTTTCGTAAATCCGATTCGCCGGTTCATGCAGCGTATCCGCCGAAGTCGCGAGATCAATCGCCGGACAACATCCAGCGACAGCTCGAAACTGCGGTGGCGCTTGCGTTCCCCACTCTCCCGCCAGCTTCAGGACGATGTTGCCGCCCATGGAGAAGCCGACCAGCGCGAAGCGTGAAACGCCGTCACGCGCGATGACTTCGCGCGCCACCGCCGCGACATCGGTCGACAGGCCCGAGTGATAGAGCACGGGGGCGAGCGCGTCCGTGCCTCCACAGTTGCGCTGGTTGTAACGGATCACATTCATTCCGGCAGCCAGCGCCTTTTCTGTGATGCCGAGCATGTACTGCGACTCGCTTGACCCTTCGAGCCCGTGCACAACAATGATGGTCAGCGCGGGCGCTCGATCCGCCTGCCAGTGGCAGTGGCAAAGCACCTGGACACCAGGCGCCACTTCGATCAATCGCTCCTCGGGCGCAGGCACATTAAAGCGTCGCGCGATTAAAAAGCTGGCAAGCGTTTGCACGTGCCCGCCGCTTAGCCAACGCCGTGGTGTAAAGGGACTCGTCTCCTCGTGTGTTTGCGAAGTGCCCACGGTTTGAGTTTAAATTGAAGACAGCAATTCTCTTCACGGAGTTTTCTTCATGCCCATCTTCGAGTACGTCTGCAAGGAATGCGAGCACGAATTCGAGGCTTTGGTCTTTGGCAAACAAAAGGCCGAGTGCCCGAAGTGCCAGAGTAAGAAACTGGACCCGCAGCTCTCAGTGTTTGCCGTGTCGGCGAAAAGCGGACCGATGACTCAGCCGTCGATGTCGGCTGCGCCGTGCGGGTCGTGCGGCGACGCTCGCGGGCCAGGGGCGTGCTCGCTCAAGGATCTCGATTAAGTTATTTGTTGGCGATCCACCGTGCTGTATCCCAAACATCAGGGCGGGCTCCATCCGCTGCAAGATATCCCCGCAAAACCGCTATTACTCGCCGATTTTCTCGCTATTGCAACGTAACTTCGGGAACTTTTTCGCGAGTAACTGACGTGATGTTTCGCTTCGGGGCAGGTCTGGATATGATCCGTTTTGAAATCTTCGGATTTAGACATTGTAGCGGTAATTCGGAGCGGGAAATGGATCGGCGAAAAGAGCGCAGGCTGAACCTGGAGTTGCCGGTACGCATCTGGGGAGTGGACAGAATGGCGCAGCCTTTCGCGGAGATCGTTCGGGTGCGAAACGTCAGCAACCACGGAGCAATTCTGATCGGCATGCGCTCAAAGGTGCAGACCGGCGAAGTGCTGGACGTGCAACACGGTGCCGCACGAGCGCAGTTTCGGATTATGTGGATAAGTCTTTCGGGAGAAGCCGGCTTACAGGCTCTGGCATTAGAGCCGCCCATCTTGGGCATCGGCCTCCCCAAAGTTTTTGATATGGTGGGGACCGGATAGGCCAAGCCGAACGGCACTAATCGGTCAACTAGCGTGGATTCACGTGGCCGGTTCCCACTTTTGTTTCCTCGGTAAGAAAACTGGCAAAGACTTCATTCGATAAGAGACGGCCGCGGCCGGTTAGGCGCACGTTAGCTCCTTGCTGCTCGAGGAGGCCGTCGTGTACGCATTGTTGGATGGCAGATTCCCAAGGGGCGACTCGGGTTAGCTCTTGCCGCGAGACGCAGGTGGCAACAGCGGCGGCCCGACTAACGTTGTGCCCTTCCCAAAGCCTGCTCTCTGTTCGGAACCGTTCAAGATCGACGCCGCGATTGAGGCGCAGACCGAGGAAGAAGCTTTCTTCGATTGCTGCCTGCACAGAAACCGGCGTTATCGTGTGCGGCGCGCGATTCATGTAGGCGTCGAGCGAGTCGGGGGTTGCGAAGCGGGTGGCTTGGTAACGGTCGGCCTCGATGCGGTCAGCGGCTGTCGCGACTTCGGGGTTACTTGAGCCGCAGGCGGCTGCCGAACATTGCTCGGCTCGGACGGGCGAGGGCGCCCGTCCCCACACGATCCGCTCTAGCATTGAGTGCGCATCTACGCCAAAACCTAGATAGGGCTGGCGGGTCCAGTATTTCAAGTTATGGCGCGACTCGCTATTTTGTAACGCGCTGTTGCGCGGGACGACGCGGGCAAAGTTAGAAATTTCGTACTGCGCGATTCCGGCGGAGGCCAGCATCTGGCACGCCTGCTGGTAAAAATCCGCGGTCGCATCGTCGTTGGGCACAAAGTGGGCGTGGTAGCGGGAACCTCCAGCGATCAGTTCCCTGCCCAAGCGAGAATCCTCGTCGACTTCGAGCATGTAAACGCTCACGTGCGGGACACCCGTCGCAATCGTCTCCGACACGGAGAAAGACCAGCTCTCCGCCGTCTGGTGCGGCAAACCCGCAATCAGGTCAATGTTAATGTTGCCGAGGCCAGCCTCTCGCAAACGCCCGATCTCCTCAAGGACGATCGAACGTTTGTGCAGTCGTCCCACCGACTGTGCTTCCTGATCGACGAACGACTGCACGCCCAGGCTCACCCGGTTCACTCCGCATTGCAGCAGGGTTTCGATGAGAGCGGGAGTAAGCGTACCCGGAGCGCATTCGACCGTGATCTCGGCATTGGGCGTCACCGCAAAGTGAGCGCGAACGGCGGCGAAGATTCGCAGAAGTTGCGGGGCATCGAGGATCGATGGAGTTCCTCCGCCGAGATAGATGGAGTCGGCGGTGTCATCAAGCGCACATCCCAGGTCCGACGCCAACTGGCGCGAGTTGGCGATATCTTCGAGCAAGCGGGCAACGTAGTTTTCATAAGCCGACTTCGAGAACACGTCGGAGGCAAAATTGCAGTAGCTGCACTTGGTCCGGCAGAAGGGGACCGAGATGTAGACGCCCACGGGCATGCTGTCTGTTTATTGTATTTGACGAGGTCTGCCGAGGGACTGTTCACCCTTGCCATGAGGAAAGTGGGAGCGCCATCCCGCGAAGGTTACCTCGACGTGAAAGACCGCACCCAAGGCTTGAATCCGGTCACGTGAGGATGTAAATTAGCCATTAACCGACGGACTATTGCGGAGACTGATTGAAGAGGTTGCGATATCCGTTTTGGCGAGAAGAATATGAGCGATGAGATCGATCTGCTATGCGAGGAATGCGGCCAGACGTTTTCAGCTTTCCTGCACGAAATGGCCGACAAGAATGCAAAGATCGTATGCCCAAATTGCCGGGCGAGCCGCGACTGCAATTCTCCCAGGGCTTCCGAGCCTATATCGGGGGCGCGATCCGTCAGAAGAATTTCTTAGAGGCTGGTTCTGATCGAATGGACGGATGCCCATGTCATTCGTCCGTGGACTCGGGAGCTGCACAGGTACGACTACCCGTGCCCAAGCGATTAGTGGCGCGGCTTCCTTTGTGGAGGCCGGGGCATCCAATACGCTTGAGAACGAATATGAGCGATGAGAAAGTTGACCTTTTGTGCGACGACTGTGGTCAGGCGTTTTCGGACTTTCTGAACGAAATGGCCGAACGGAATGCCAAAGTTGCAACGTGCCCGAAGTGCGGCAAGATACATGAATTCCCTTCAAAGACTGCCAAGGACGGAACGCGATCCGTCAAAAAGGTTAGTTAAACCGTTTAGCTCTTGTGCCAGCTCAGCCGCGTAGCTCCATGCGTTTTTGCGGCATGACGAACGATTTTCTCAAGCAGATCGCCCCGCACTCTTTCTCCCTGCACGTTAAACTAGGCCCATGACGGATTCGCCCTCCAACGCTCTGGCTCGCGCTTCTTCTTCCTACTTGCGTTCCGCGATGCATCAGCCGATCCGATGGCATGAGTTTGGGGAGGAGGCTTTTGCGGCGGCTCGGCTGGCCAACAAGCCGATGCTCTTGGATGTTGGGGCGGTTTGGTGCCACTGGTGTCACGTGATGGATCGCGAGTCGTATGACGATGCCGAGGTGGCGGCGATCGTCAACGAGCATTACATCGCGGTGAAGGTGGATCGGGATGAGCGTCCGGATATTGACAGCCGGTACCAGGCGGCGGTGGGCGCGCTCACCGGGCAAGGTGGGTGGCCGCTTACGGCTTTTCTTACTCCTGACGGCAAGCCGTTTTATGGGGGGACGTACTTTCCTCCCGCGGACTCGTATGGGCGGCCCAGTTTCAAGCGTGTGCTGCTTTCGATTGCTCAGGCATATCGCGACAAGCCCGGCGAAGTGCTGGAGCAGGCACAGATGGTTGAGAGCGCGATCTCGCGGGCGGAATCTTTTTCGGGGGGCAGCGGGAAAGTATCCGTGACGGTAATTGACGCGATTGCGGAATCGGCACGGAAGATGTTTGACGAGGTCAACGGCGGATTTGGCAGTGCGCCGAAGTTTCCGCATCCGGCGGCGCTCGACTTGGTGATGGACCAGTATGTTCGCACCGGCTCGAGCAACGATCGTGCAGAAAATCAGGAACTGCGCACTATTTTCGTCCACACGCTGGAGAAAATGGCACGCGGCGGCGTCTATGACCAGTTGGCGGGCGGCTTCCATCGCTACTCGGTAGACGAGCGCTGGATCGTGCCGCACTTCGAGAAGATGTCCTACGACAACTCGGAGTTGTTGAAAAATTATGTACACGCTTATCAGGCGACGGGGGATGAGTTCTTCGCGGGAGTGGCGCGCGACATTATTCGCTGGATGGACGAATGGCTCAGCGACCGCTCCCACGGCGGCTTTTACGCCTCGCAGGACGCGGACTACTCGATGGACGATGACGGCGATTATTTCACCTGGACCCTGGAAGAAATGAAAGTGGCGCTGACCGAGGATGAGGCTGCGGTTGCGGCGCTCTATTACGACATCAATGAAGCCGGGGACATGCATCACAATCCAGCGAAGAATGTTCTCTACGTTCGCAGCTCGGTGGAGGAAATCGCACGGCGTCTGAACATTGCGGAGGAGCGGGCGCGCATGCTGCTCGATGCGGCGAGGAAGAAAATGTATGCGGAGCGATTGTTGCGTCCAACACCGTATGTGGACAAGACGGTCTACGCGGGCTGGAACGCGATGTGCGTTTCGGCTTATCTGGAAGCGGCCAGGGTCTTGGATCTGTCGGAAGCACGGCGCTTTGCTTTGCGTTCGCTGGATCGGCTGCTGTCCGAGGGATGGAGTGCGGAGCGCGGGATGAAGCATGTGATTGCTTACTCGGATCCGAAGGCGGAGCGGCGCCAAGCCGCAGTCCCCGGGGTGCTGGATGACTACGCTTTCGCGGTGATTGCGTGCCTCGATGCTTACGAGGCGACGGCGGTGTTGAGCTACTTCCGATTTGCATGCTCGGTCGGGGAGGCAATGGTGGCGGAGTTCTTCGATCCGGTAGCTGGCGGATTCTTTGACACGCGCAGCGGCGCGGCGGCGCAGGCGCCGGGCGGAGCTTCGAACGGAGCGTCGGACGAAAAAACCGCACTCGGCATTTTGGGGACACGCCGGAAACCCTTTCAAGATTCGCCGACTCCGGCAGGAAATTCGGCGGCGGCGATCGCGCTGTTGCGTTTGCATGGTTACGCCGACGACGCATCGGATAACGATGGGTCGCATAACGGAGCGTCTTATCGCGACAAGGCGGAGCAGACGCTGGAGGTCTATGCCGGAGTCGCGGGACAGCACGGCATTTTTGCGGCGACTTACGGGCTGGCGGTGATCCATTTCAGCCAGCCGCACACGCAAGTGGTGGTCGTCGGAAAAGATGACGTCGCTGCTGAGCTGTATCGCGCTGCTGTGCAGCCGTTGGGCTTGAATAGGGCGGTTCTGCGCCTGGACGCCGACAAGGTTGTCGCGCAGAATCTTCCACCGGCGTTGGCGCAGACGATCCCAAATCTTCCGGCACTGGGCGGGGGGCGATCGTTTGCCGTGGTGTGCTCAGGTTTCGCGTGCCAACCGCCGATCTTCGATGCGCAGGAACTGTCGCGCACTGTGCGATCGCAGGCGCGTCCGGCGGCCTGAGCTGGGCACTTTTGCCCCATACTCTTTCAAATCACGCCGGATCAACACCAGGCCTAGTACACGTACGCCTTGAGGAAGACGAAAACCACCACGCCGGTGATCGAGACGTAGAGCCAAATGGGGAAAGTGAAGCGTGCGATTCGGCGGTGCATCGCGAAGCGCCCCGTCAACGAGAAAAAGAATGTCGTCAGCACCATTGGCAGCGCGACGATGGAAAGGATAACGTGGCTGGCTAAAATAGAAAGGTAGAGCGTACGCACCGCACCGTGGCCGGGAAAAATCGTGTCACCGTGCAGGGCGTGGTTCACGATGTAGCTGATGAGGAAAACGGAAGAGAACGCGAAGGCCAGCAACATGCTGGTGCGATGCGCTTCGCGGTTGTGACGTTTGATGAAGTACAATCCCACGCAAAGAGTAATCGCGCAGAATCCATTCAGAAGCGCGTTGAGGGCCGGCAAGAACATCCAGCGTCCGGCGAAATCAGCCGAAGCATGATGCACGTAGAGCAGCCACAGCAGGAATGACACCGCGAGGCCGCTCACCACGACGATCGCCCCAACCACCGGGCGCGGACTAATTTCAGCCGGTTCCATACTGACAATTAAATCACAAATACTGCGGTTCGATATTTCGCCTGCTAAGCCGGCGACACAGGCCAGGGGCCTGAAGGTCGGCTCATAGCATGCCGATATCCAGAACTACGGGCACGCGACGACAGTGTGTGCCCTTACGTCCTTCCGGTCTCTGAAGTTCCCGGCCTTGGCTGCCGATCAACAAAGAAGGCGGCGCGGCCAGTCATGTCTTCGAACCTCCTTGATAATCCGAAACTGTTCCGGCATGTAGTGGAAGACTTGCCGGTGGGGATTTTCATCGTGGACGGGGACCGGCGGATCCGTTTTTGGAATCGTGGCGCCGAGCACCTCATCGGGCATCTGGCGCATGACGTGGTGGGACGTGTCCTGGAAGATGTCGTGCAGGCCTGCGACCGCCGCGGCAATCGCTTGAGTGGCGAACGCTGCCCGGTGACGATGACCCTCAGCCAGCGGCAGCCGCAGCGTTGCAGTGCTTTCTACCTCCACAAAAATGGGCATTGTGCCGCCGTGAAGATCCGAACGCGACCGATACTTGAATATGGTGACGCGATCAGCGGGGCGACGGTTCTATTCGAAGAAGCCTTCGTGACCCGCGAGGAATCGTCGGGACCGCCAATGTACGGATGTCTGGACGCGACTACGGGAATTCCTTCCCGCCGTTTGACGCGAGCCGTGCTGAACGAATGCATGGCAGGCATGAAGGAATCGCACATCGGCTTCGGGGTGCTACGAATTCGAGTGCTGGGGCTGGAGGAGTTTCGCTCAAAACACGGTCCGCAGTCGGTCGTGCCTTTTCTGCACACTGCGGCGCAGACCTTGCGAAACAGCCTGGATGAAGAAAACTTCCTGGGATGCTGGGAAGAGCACGAGTTTCTGGTGGTGCTGCACTCGGCGAGTCCGATGATGGTGGCCATGACGGCTGAAATCTTATGGAACCTGCTGAGCCATTCGGAAGTTTCGTGGTGGGGCGATCGTTTCCTGGTTGAGGCCGAGGTGGCCTATACGGTGGCTACCGCCGGCAACGACCTGGAATCGCTGCTGAGAGAGATGAAGCCTTCACACTCAAGCGGGACGGCGAAGGCGGTAGCAGCGGGCGCGGCCAACGATTCTGGACGCCGGCGAGGATGATGCTTCATGTTTTCGGTCATTGGGATCGTGGTTGTATTCGGCTGCATCGCGGCGGGCTATCTGATGGAGCATGGCAACATGAAAGTGCTCGCCCAGCCGGCGGAGCTGATCATCATAGGCGGGGCGGCTTTGGGTACAGTGCTGATCTCGAATCCGATCCACACGCTGAAGCAGATGATCAGCGGGGTCATTGGGGCGTTTGGTTCATCGAAGTACGGCACGAAGCGCTACATCGATTCCCTGAAGATGATGTATGAACTGCTGCAAAAAGCGCGCAAGGAAGGCCTGGTGGCACTGGAGACGGACATCGAGGATCCGGACCAAAGCCCGCTCTTCGCCAATTACAAGGATTTTGTGAAGGATCACCACGCCGTGGCTTTCGTATGCGACACGATGCGAATGGCGGTGAGCGGGGGCGTGGAAGTATTCGATCTGGATCAGATGCTCGATGCGGACATGGAAGTCCATCATCACGAGGCGAGCGAGCCGGTGTCAGCGTTGAGCACCATGGCGGACGCGCTGCCGGGGCTGGGCATTGTGGCGGCGGTACTGGGCGTGGTGATCACGATGGGCGCGCTGGGCGGACCTCCGGAAGAAATTGGACGCAAGGTGGCGGCGGCTTTGGTGGGAACTTTTCTGGGCATTCTGCTGTGTTACGGGCTGGTCGGACCACTCGCGGCGCGCATGGGGAAGATCGCGGCCGAGCAACACGCGTTCATGATGGTGCTACGGGTCACCATGATTGCTTTTCTCAAAGGTGTCGCCCCGATCATGGCGGTTGAGATCGGGCGGAGGACGGTGCCCGGGCATGTGCGTCCTTCATTCAAGGCAGTCGAAGAGGCTTGCCGCGGTGCGAAAGGCGACGCTGCGGCGGCGGCAGCGGGATAAACAGCAGCATGCCGACACCCCCTATCATTATCATCAAAAAAAAGGGCGGCCATGGCGGCCATCACGGCGGGGCCTGGAAGGTTGCCTATGCTGACTTCGTCACCGCCATGATGGCATTGTTCATCGTGTTGTGGCTGATGAACAGCAGCCAGAAAATTCTGGTGGCAGTTGGCGGTTACTTCAAAGATCCCAGCGGCACCGCGAAGAAGGTCGGAACCGGTCTGGCCGGGACGGGCGAGAATCTTCAACTGGCCAAGCAGGACATGGCAAAGCTCAAAGTGGAGTTGCAAAAGAGTATCCAGAGCATCACAGATCTGGATAAGCTGAAAAAAAATATCGAGATGACGGTTACCGCAGAAGGTCTGCGCATCGAATTGCTGGAATCGGAGAAAGGAACGTTCTTCAATAGCGGAAGTTCCGCGCTGAACACCAGCGGGCAGGAGATGCTGGCGCTGCTGGCGGTGGAATTGGGAAAGGTTCCCAACCATGTTTCGGTCGAAGGACACACCGACGCCAAACCTTTTACGGGCAAGCGGAGCTATAGCAATTGGGAACTCTCGTCGGACCGGGCGAACGCGGCGCGGCGACTGATGCAGCAGTCGGGATTGCGTCCCGATCAGGTCTCGCAAGTGAGAGGCTTCGCCGATCAACGTCTGCGCAACCTGAAGGATGCGCTGGATCCTTCCAACCGGCGCATTTCGATTATCGTGCAGTACATCAACAGCAACACCGACGACGCGGAATCCCCCGGGGGAGATACACAAAAATCGGAAGAGGGGGAACCGTCAGCAGGTGCGAAGGCGGAATCTGAAACCGCGGGTAAGAAGGATCAGAAGTAAAAAAATGAGGCTGGCCACGGAGGCCAGCCTGGAAGATTGCTTCGTGATTCTAAGAGTTAGGTCATCTTGCTATGTGACTTATGTATATGCGACTAACCGCCGCAATTCTGTTTCCAGGGATTGCACAGCGGAATCGGCCCCCCGGGAGTGGGAACTCTCGGGACAGCAGCATATGCGAACGTACCTACCAGACCTACCAACAGCAGTAACGCCCTGAGCGAACGTTTCATGGTTTTACTTTCTCCTTAGGGTCTGCCGAAGGCCAGCGTAAAACTGCCAGCATTCGTGCGCGGGAATTATACACAGGCCTGCAACTTTCTGATTCGCGGGAGGTTACTTCGCGCGCGCAGAACCGTCACAAGCTGCCTGGCAGCCAAAGGTCGTCGCGGCCGTCCGGCAGGCAATATGAGCGGTGTTTACGCTGGTTTCTTAAGGTAATGGTTTGACTAGAATCGCAGCGGTTCGGGCTCCGAGGGAGGGGTTGCCACACGCCAAAGAATCCCCTTGACAAGGTTTTTGCGTGAAGTCCTTTTTGGGGTAGCCAGGGCTATGAGCGAGTCTTGGAGCCGGCGACTGCGGATTTGGCTCGGGGTAAGGCGGTAGGGCCGTCGAACGGGAAATGGTCTTCCGCCAACTCCAGATTCGAGCTTCGCGAAAACGCGCGCTCCACCATGCCTTCGAACATCGGAATCAGCGAATCGGAAGACACTGGGTGTTGAAGATCCGCCAAGCCCTGTTCCCATCGCCTGGTCTGCAAGTGGTTGGCGGCGGCCAAGCGTACGGTTTTGCGCGAGACGGAGTAGCCAAGCCAGACTAAAATGGCCAGGTTGTAGGTCGACATGTTTATCAGGTTGAGATGGTGCAGCCTGACAAATCCACCTGAATTCAACGCATAGAGCAGCAATTCCACTCCGGCGAAAAGTCCAAAGCCGAGAGAGATTCCGAAACTGACCTGCTTGCGTGACACTCCCAGAAAACGCGAAAACAGGAGCAAGAAGAGAATGAGTCCAAACTGCACGATGCGGACTGAGCGCTGCAGAGTAGTGAGGGCGTGCACCAGCGGATTCTGGTCGAAGGAATTGGAAAAGGCGACCACCACCGAAACCAGCAGCATCACCACGCCCGCCCACTTGAACAACAGAGTGCCCAGGTCTTTCAGAGTGTGATAGGGGCGGAACACGTCCAGGAAGATCTCATGAATGACCTTGAAACCGAGCACCGCGTTGAGCGCCTCGCAAAGCCAGAAAAGGACGAAATACATTTTGTCATTGCCGGCGAGCGAAAGCGGAAAAAGAGTGGCAAAATTCGCAACCTGCGCCACCAGGAACACGAAGAACACGGGAAACTGCTTGTGCAGCTTACGTCGCCATAAGATCGCCGCCACCACCGATTGCAGGATCGGTTGCGCGCACCACAAATAAAGGACGATATGGCTGTGCGAAGTCATCGGTAAATGCTGCGGAAGTACACGATCAAGCGTGGAAACCAGCCACGTCTCAACCCTCCTCCACATCCTCAGGCAGGCAGCCCTTCTGGGTCAACCCTCTTAGGTAACCTTAGTAACCATTACCCTCCGGCCAGCTAGACGGATGGGGTAAGGCGCGGAAACAGGGCTATCCGGCGTCGGGGGAGGATTGCAGATAGGCGCGCATCATGCGCACTTCATCGTCTTTTTCGTCGAGGTCGTGGAGCAGGATGTCACGCAGGGAAACGACGCCCTTCAGTTCACGTCCCGCGCAGACCGGGAGGTGCCGAAAACCATGGCGCTTCATCAGGGTCATGCAGGTCTCCAGCGGATCACTTGGAGCGACGGTCAGAGGATCCTCGGTCATGACCTGGCTGACCGGAGTACGGGCGGGATCCTTGCCACTGACCACCACACGGCTCATCAGATCGCGCTCGGAGAAGATGCCGGCCAGTTGGCCGTCTTGAAGAACTGGTACGGCGCCGATGTTGTGCTGCACCATCATGCTGGCGACTTCAAGCACGGTCTGGTGGGATTCGGCGGATACTATGACTTGATTCCTGAGCAGATCACAGATCAACATTTGCACCTCCCGCGGATGCACCTCCCGCAGACTTCTGCCGGAAAGCGGCGTGCCCGGCGAACGGTGTCAATTCGGCTCTATAGAAGAAAACAAAGCCATTCTATCTCCGGACCCGCGGCGGAGTATATGTCGAAAATCGCCCGGAAGGAAGAAAAAAATGAATTGCGTGGTCGCGGGGCTTTGCTCCGCAATGATGGGGCAAAGCCCGTCACCACACCGTTAGTCGCTTCGACCCACGCCCAAAGAAATCACGTAAGATCTGGCCGCCAAAGCAGCAGGCACCTGGCCGGCGCTGCGGGCGGTGACAATCACGTTGTAGTCGTCACTGGCCCGAAGACGACTGAAAACCGGCGTCGCCTCCTGCGGCTCGACCAGCGCCAGGTATCGGAGGAAGGAAAAGACGTCCTCGGTGGGCTCGAATCCGGGCGCGACGAAAGAGACTTCGACATCTTCATGGTGGAAGTGCCATCCCAGAGAAGCCGCCAGGCGCACCGCTCGCTCATACACGTCGGGTTCCAGGATCCCGGGTGCGGGATTGTCAAACACGATGCGAAGCTTGCGTTCATCTTCGCGGCTGAACTCACGCACTTTGAGCGCGCCGGTGCGAGCCGTGGCTTTCCAGTCCACATGGCGGGCTGAGTCATCGGGCATGTACTCCCGGATGCGGTAAAGATCGTGGCCGCGGCCGCTCATAAAGGTTTCGAACTCGCCGGTCACCATCGGAAGAACCTGGAGAAACTGTTCAGTGGAATCGACGACGGGATAGACAATCACTTCGCGGGCCAGGTTAATCCGCCGGGTTTTCATCAGGAAGGAAAAGGGAAAGCGCGTGGCCAGTCCGAAGTTTTTTTCGCAGTAGCGGCCGCGGGCTGGGAAACTGATCTGTAAGTCGGCGCGCAGTTCCTCTCCGGGAGCGAGAAAAGGAAAATAAACGGATTCTTGGAGGATGGGCTTTTCTGCCTCCTCACGCACGCGGCGCAGGCGGCGATCGGGTAGGCGGAGCCACTGGTTCTGGGGCGCGCGGTTGCGGGGCCAGGCGAAGGTCGAGGCTTCCCAATGCCACCGCTCTTTAATATTATTCTTGCGCTTGGCGGGAACCACACGCACGGAAAAGGATGGCAGCCATGCGCTGGCGTTGCGCAAGAGCAGGCGCGCCAGCATCGGACGCCCGGCAAAAACGTGTTCGGGCAAGTGGACGTCGAGCGCGAGACTGCGGAGCACCAGCGCCGAGGCGATACCGGAAACCAGAATCGCAGAGAGCAACGCAGCGACGACAACATAAAGCAGATTATTACCGGTGTTGATGGCGGCGATTCCGATGACGACGCTGATCAGGATGTAGATCATGCCGGCGCGCGTGACGTCGTAGTCCATCGCTTCGCGAACACGGGTCGCGACGACCCGCCGCGCCAGATAGGGCACTGTGGTCAGGCCGACGAGAGTGGCTAGCAAGAGTGCCACCGACGCCAGAATGACGGTTCCCCAGACGCTGCCTGCCTCGC
>DATFVD010000306.1:0-4836 GCA_035260505.1 Terriglobales bacterium | reverse complement strand
GCTGACGCTTGAAGGGGCCGAGCGCCTGCGGGTTACGGAAGTCGCGGATGCGGAAGACGGCAGGATTCTCCACTACCTCGAAGCGCCTCCGAGGTTGCCGGTTGCGGGCGTCAGGGTGCGCGGCAGCATCGATCCGGAACGCCGCCGTGATCACATGCAGCAACACTCCGGACAGCACGTTCTCTCGGCAGCTCTTGTCGAGCTTTACGGGATGCCGACCGTCTCGTTCCACATGGGCGAAGACTATTGCTCGATTGATCTGGCGACGCCGTCGGTAAGCTCTGAGCAGATTGCCGGGGCCGAGAAGCGAGCAAATCAAGTTGTGTTTGAGAACCGTCCTGTGACGATTCGCTATGTTTCGCGGGCGGAAGCGGAGAAGCTTGGGCTGCGTAAACTGCCTCCCGTGGAGCATGACGAGCTGCGCCTGGTCGAGTTCGGGGATTTCGATCTGACGGCGTGTGGAGGAACTCACGTCGGCGCAAGCGGCCAGATTGGTTCGACTCTGCTGCGGAAAAACGAGAAGGTGCGGCAGGGAACGCGGGTAGAGTTTGTCTGTGGCGGTCGAGCAGTTCGCATGGCGCGGCGCGACTATAACGCGCTCAGTGAGGCGGCCGCACTATTCTCGGCGAAGCTCGGGGATGTGCCGGAGCAGATCCGCAAGAGTGCCGAAGAAAACAAGACGTTGGGCAAGCAGCGGGACGAGGCGCTCAATCAACTTGCCGAGCTTACGGCTTTAGCCGCGCTTCATAGTCAACCGGAGGCGAACGGGCGGAAGATCATCGTGCGGGCTTTTTCTGGTCGCGACATTAGTTTTGTGAAGCTCTTCGCACAGAAAGCGACCCGAACGGCGACGCCAGCAGTTGCGCTGGTGGCGAGCACCGTGGGTACGCCGGGTGTGATTTTCGCGCAGACTCCCGGCGGCGCTGCTGATATGGGGGCGTTACTCAAGCAGGTCTTGTCGTCCGTCGGAGGGCGCGGGGGTGGAAGCCGCGACTTCGCGCAGGGTGGAGTCCCGGCGGGCTGCAATGTCGAGCAGATTTTGCAGCAGGCGGCGGGTACAATCGGAAGCTGATCGCGTACCGCGCACCATTTTTCGAAGAAAGTCATTGGGTGGAGGGACAGCGTCTGGCCCGCGGCAGTTTGGCGGCCGGGCGGGGACGCCAGGCTCTCCACGAGCAAGGTCATTCGATGCTGGAACCGCGGCTGATACTCGTCAATCTTCTGATCAAGCTGGGCGTGGCCGCGGCCGTGTCGAGCGCGCTGGTACGCTCCAAAGAATTCAAGAGTCTGATCTTTCGGGAGCAGCGCGAGACCCGCCACAAAATTTATCTGGCACTGTGGATGGCGGTCCCCATCGCACTCGGCGTCTGGATACGATGTAGCGTCAAAAGCTTCATCGCCGGCGACCTGTCGCTCGAAACGGCGCTGCTGCTGGGCGTGACGGGTGGGCGCCTGTCGGGAGGGCTGGGCGGAGCATTGATATCGCTGCCCGCGGCGTTTTACGGCGAGTGGGCCAGCTTGCCGTTGAATGTGCTTGCCGGCATTATCGCCGGACAGCTGCGCCGGGTTGCGCCCGAACAGGAAGATATCTGGTCATTCTCGCCGTTCATTGACCTTAGTCTCTATCGCTGGATTCGCCGCAACCTGCCGCGTCCGCGCGTTTTTGATTGGCAGATCGCTTTTTTTGTAACCATTGTGGGCTTGCGTTTTCTGCAGACGGAAATGTGGCGCTTCTGGCCGAACTCCATCTTCAGCCTGGAAAGCCCGGGCCTGTGGACGGGGGGTGCCGGCGGAACTCCGAACGGGTATCTGGTGGAGAGCGCAATCTACCTGACGGTGGTGATGGTGGTGGGCACGGAACTCAAAATCTTCAACAGCGTCCGCATCCAGATCAAGCTGGAAGAGCAGGAACGGCTGCTGCTGCAGGCGCGCATGGCCGCGTTGCAGAATCAAATCAACCCGCACTTCCTGTTCAATACGCTGAATTCCATTTCGTCGCTGGTGCGCTTCGATCCCGATACGGCGCGGGAGATGATCCTGAAACTCGCTACCATCCTTCGCCGCCTGCTGCACAGTACGGATTCGTTCGTCCCGCTGCGCGAGGAAGTGGAATTCATCGATAATTATCTGGACATTGAAGTCGTGCGTTTTGGGCGGGACAAGCTCAAGGTCATCAAGGATCTCGACCCGGCGTCTCTCGAAGCCATGGTGCCGAGCATGTTGCTGCAGCCGCTGGTCGAAAACTGCATCAAGCATGGACTTGCTCCTAAGGTCGAGGGCGGCAGCATTACGCTGCGCAGCCGCGTGATTAAGTCTCGGCTGGTGGTCGAGGTGGAGGATGACGGCGTAGGGATGGGGGCGGCGCAATTGCTCGAGCGCCCTGATGGTTTTGGGGGGATCGGCATCGGCATGGCCAATGTCGCGGAACGCCTGAAAGTGCTCTACGAAGATACGGCCAAGATGATGATCGAGAACCGCGAAGGGGGCGGCACGTTGATCCGGCTGCGGCTGCCTATTCTACCGAATCCGGAAGAGCTTATGACGACCTCCGCGATTGCTCCAGCACCTTTCGGTAAAAGTCTTCGTAAAGCGGAATAATTTTGCTGGAACAGTATTTTTCCTTGGCGCCGGCTCGCGCGCGTTTTCCCATAGCCCGCAGGGCCGATTCGTTGCTCAGTAGATCGATGGCGTAACCCGCCATGGTTTCCACGTCGCCGACGTCGGCCATAAATCCGTTTACCCCGTGCTCGATCACTTCGGGCACTCCGCCGGTGCGGGTGGTGATCGGAACAACTTCACAGGCCATTCCTTCCAGTGCCGCGAGTCCGAATGATTCCAGTTCGCTGGGCATCAACATCACGTCTGAGATGGCCAGTTTTTCGCGAATCTGATCCTGTTTCCCAAGAAACAGAACGTGCTCGTGGATACCTTTTTGTACCGCCAGCCACTCTGCCTGGGAACGATCCGGCCCGTCGCCAATCAGCAAGAGCTTGGAGGGGACTTTCTTGTGGACACGATCGAAGATCTCGATCACATCGAGAACGCGTTTCACTGGGCGGAAGTTGGAAAGGTGCACGAGCAGCCGCTCGTCATTGGAGACATATTCGGAGCGTGTTTCCAGCCATTCCGGCTTGCGGAGATACTCGTCGCAGTTTACGAAGTTAGGGATGACTTCGATGTGGTTCTTGATGTCGAAAATGCTGATGGTGCGGTTGCGCAAATACTGCGAGATTGCGGTCACGCCGTCACTCTGCTCGATGGAAAAACGCGTAATCGGAAGATAGGATCGGTCGAGCCCGACCAGAGTGATGTCCGTGCCGTGCAGGGTGGTGACAAACGGCAAATTCTTGCGGGGCGGAGTTGCCGCGAGCATTTGCTTCGCCAGCATCGCGCTTACCGAGTGCGGGATCGCGTAGTGGACGTGCAGCAGATCGAGTTCGTAGAGCTGCGAGACCTCCGCCATCCGCGTCGCCAGCGCGAGATCGTACGGAGGATATTCAAACAGCGGATAGCGCGTGACCTCGACCTCATGATAATGAATATTGGGTTCCGGCCCGGTCAGGCGAATGGGCTGCGAATAGGAGATGAAATGAATCTCGTGGCCCCGGCGAGCGAGTTCAAGGCCCAGCTCAGTGGCGACAACGCCGCTGCCGCCGTAGGTTGGATAACAAGTTATGCCAATCTTCATGCGCCTCCCACGATATCATTATTGGATTCGCCGGAAGGGCGGGGGATGCAGTAGGAGGAGTGATCAACTTAGGGTGGAGGGACGGGTGCCTTGCCCCTCGATTTTTGGGTCGCCGGGCGGGGACGCCCGGCTCTCCATTGGTACGATTTACGAAGTCGACCGTTAGTCCTTGCTTGGCTTCTTTGGCGTCAGATCGCACGCCTGTCTGACTCGATCCAGATTCAGGCCGCCGGGAGAAAACTCCGCGATCTGCCGGCCGCTCCGCGTTGGGAGTTCCACCTTGAAAACCTGGGCGCCGATCAGACCCCGAACGGTGCCTTTGTCCATGGAGAGAAAATGGCCGCGCATCCAGTTCCAGCCCTTGAAGTAGTGGGAGTCGTCAATGCGGACCATCACTTCCAACTGGGGCTGTCCCCAGAAGCCGGGGCGGTTCGGCCGAGGCAGTCTGACTCCGGGGTTGAAGTCCGCCAGCTTGAGTTTGCCGTTACTGCAAAACAGAACCACTCTCGGTCTGTAGTCCGGGTCTTCGCGAAAATAATTATCCGACTGAAGCTCAAAGCGCACATCGTTCGCGCCCGTCATTTTGTCGGTGGAGTGGAACTCCAGCCATTTCCCGCCGGCGGTGACACCGTCCGATTCGCCCTGGTACGGGCTCATGGTGCCGCGCTGGGCGCTAGCCAATGCTGCTGCGCCAACCACAAAGAATAAAAGACCGGCTCTCGCCGACCCGGAACCGATTGCCGCACGAAATAAGCGCGATGCTTTTCGAGATACTCTTCCCGATACTTTCCCCGATACTTTCAAGGTCTCCTCCAGACAAGTGACTCCTGCATGTTATTGAACCCCGAAGCTGCCGAAAAGTTGTAAGCGATGTTCTTCAGCCTGAAAAGCATTGCTTCGGACAACAGAATGTTTCCAGGCGCATAATCAGAAGAGAGTATCGGCGCCGACAAGCACAAGACTGTCTTCAGGAGCCTTCTTGGTATGAATAGAGTCGAGCAAGACTGGCCTGCCTTGCCTCTGGACGAATGGGAAGCCACCTATCGGACGCTGCACATGTGGAGCCAGATCGTCGGCAAAATCCGCTTGGGGCTCACCCCGCTGGTGAACCATTGGTGGAATACCGCGCTCTATGTGAATACGCGAGG